>DASUSF010000429.1:0-4383 GCA_036375275.1 Geminicoccaceae bacterium
CCCGGAAGAACAACGACCAGCGACGGTCAGAGCGCGGTTCCGGGGCGCGAGGCGGGCCCGACCAGGGCGTTCAGGGGGAGTACCAGCGATGGCTGCTGTGACCATGACCGTCAACGGCAAGCAGGTGACGCGCGAGGTCGAGCCGCGCACCCTGCTGGTCGAGTTCCTGCGGCAGCATCTCGGGCTGACCGGGACCCACGTCGGGTGCGACACCAGCCAGTGCGGCGCCTGCGTGGTCCACCTGAACGGCGCGTCGATCAAGTCCTGCACGATCCTCGCCGTGCAGTGCCAGAGCGACGAGGTCACGACCATCGAGGGGCTGGCCAGGAACGGCGAGCTGCACCCGATGCAGGCGGCGTTCCGCGAGCACCACGCGCTCCAGTGCGGCTTCTGCACCCCGGGCATGATCATGAGCGCGGTCGATCTGCTCCAGACCAACCCGAAGCCGTCCGAGCACGAGATCCGGGAGTGGCTGGAAGGCAACCTCTGCCGCTGCACCGGCTACCACAACATCGTGAAGGCCATCCAGGCCGCCTCCGGCCAGCTCTAGGGGCCGAACCATGGCACAGAACGGAATCGGTGCCCGCGTGCTCCGCAAGGAGGACGTGCGCTTCATCACCGGCCGCGGCCAGTACACCGACGATCTCAACCGCCCCGGTCAGGCCTACGCCTACTTCGTGCGCAGCCCCCACGCGCACGCCCGGATCAACGGCATCGACACCGCGGCGGCGCGGGCCGCGCCCGGCGTGCTCGCGGTCTTGACCGGCGACGACGTCAAGGCGGCGGGCTTCGGCAATCTCCCCTGCGGCTGGATGGTGCACTTCAAGGACGGCTCGGACATGAAGGTCGGGCCGCACCCGGTGCTCGCCCAGGGCAAGGTGCGCTACGTCGGCGACCACGTCGCCTGCGTGGTCGCCGAGACCTACGCCGAGGCCAAGGATGCGGCCGAGCTGGTCGAGGTCGACTACAGCGAGCTGCCGGCGGTCGCCTCGACCGCGCACGCCCGCGACGACGGGGCGCCCAAGGTCCACGACGAGATCCCGAAGAACACGGCCTTCGAATGGGAGCTCGGCGACCGGGCGGCGGTGGACGCCGCGATCGCCGGCGCCGCCCACGTCACCCGGATCGACCTGGTCAACAACCGGCTCGTCCCCAACGCGATCGAGCCGCGGGCCGCGATCGGCGAGTACGAGCGCTCGGGCGATGCCTTCACCCTCTACACCACGAGCCAGAATCCGCACGTCGCCCGGCTCGTGATGTCGGCGTTCGTGAACATCGCGCCGGAGCACAAGCTTCGGGTGGTCGCCCCGGACGTCGGCGGCGGCTTCGGCTCGAAGATCTTCATCTACGCCGAGGAGTGCGCCTGCCTGCTCGCGGCCAGGACGGTCGGCCGGCCGGTCAAGTGGACCGCCGAGCGGGGCGAGAGCTTCATGTCGGACGCGCACGGCCGCGACCACGTCAGCCACGCCGAGCTGGCGATGGACGCGGACGGCAACTTCACCGCGCTCAAGGTCCACACCACCGCCAACATGGGCGCGTATCTCTCGACCTTCGCTTCCTGCGTCCCGACCTACCTGTACGCGACCCTGCTCGCCGGCCAGTACAAGACCCCCGCGATCTACTGCGAGGTCGACGCGGTCTACACCAACACCGCGCCGGTCGACGCCTACCGCGGGGCCGGCCGGCCGGAGGCGACCTACCTGATCGAGACGATCGTCGAGACGGCGGCGCGCGAGACCGGGCGCGATCCGGCCGAGCTTCGGCGGATCAACTTCATTCCGCCCGACGCCTTCCCGTACCAGACGCCGGTCGCGCTGCAGTACGACACCGGCAACTACACGGCCCACCTCGACGAGGCGATCCGCCTCGCCGACTACCAGGGCTTCGCGGGCCGCAGGCGGGAGAGCGAGGCCAGGGGCCGGCTCCGCGGCGTCGGCTTCTCCTGCTACATCGAGGCCTGCGGCATCGCGCCGTCGGCGGTGGTGGGCTCGCTCGGCTGCGGCGTCGGCCTCTGGGAAAGCGCCAAGATCCGGTTCAGCCACACCGGGATGTGCCAGATCTTCACCGGCACCCACAGCCACGGCCAGGGCCACGAGACCACCTTCGCGCAGCTGGTCGCGGAGAAGCTGGGTCTCCCGGTCGAGAACGTCGAGGTCATCCACGGCGACACCGACAAGACCCCGGTCGGCATGGGCACCTACGGCTCGCGCTCGCTCGCCGTCGGTGGCCAGGCGATCGTCAACGCGGCGGAGAAGATCGTCGAGAAGGGCAAGAAGATCGCGGCCCATCTCCTCGAGGCGTCCGAGGCCGACATCGAGTTCAGGGACGGCAGCTTCTCCGTCCGTGGCACCGACCGGGCGAAGTCGCTGGGCGAGGTGGTGTTCGCGGCCTACGTCCCGCACAACTACCCGCAGGGCCTGGAACCGGGCATGGAGGAGACGGCGTTCTACGATCCCGCCAACTTCACCTATCCGTCCGGGACCTACATCTGCGAGGTCGAGGTCGATCCGGACACCGGCATCGTCACGGTCGACCGCTTCACCGCGGTCGACGACTTCGGCAAGGTCGTGAACCCGATGATCGTCGAGGGCCAGGTCCACGGCGGCCTGGTTCAAGGCATCGGCCAGGCGCTGTGCGAGCACTGCGTCTACGACGAGGCCGGTCAGCTGATCTCGGCGAGCTACATGGACTACAACATGCCGAAGGCGGACAATTTCCCGCTGTTCCAGGTCGCGACCACGGAGACCGCCTGCACGCACAACACGCTCGGCGTCAAGGGCTGCGGCGAGGCCGGCGCGATCGGGGCGCCGCCGGCGGTCATGAACGCGCTCACCAATGCCATCGGCACGCGGCTGTCGATGCCGGCCACCCACGAGAAGGTGTGGCGGGCGATCCAGAGCCAGCGCATGCCGGAAGCGGCCGACTGAGGGAGGCTTTCCATATGTACAACTTCGAATACCACCGCCCGGGCTCGGTGCAGGAGGCCGTCGGCCTGCTCAGGAGCAACCCGGAAGCGACCGTCGTCGCCGGCGGCCACACCCTGATCCCGACGCTCAAGCAGCGGCTTGCCCAGCCGTCCGACCTGGTCGACCTCAACGGCATCCGCGAGCTCAAGGGGATCAAGGAGGAGGCCGGCGGGCTGACCATCGGCGCCATGTGCACCCACGGCGAGGTGACCCGGTCCGACCTGGTCCACCGCGTGATCCCGGGCCTCGCCGGGATGGCCGCGGTGATCGGCGACGCGCAGGTCAAGAACCGCGGCACCATCGGCGGCTCGATCGCCAACAACGATCCGGCCGCCGACTATCCGGCCGGGCTGCTGGCGCTCGACGCGACCGTGCGGACCGACCGCCGCGAGATCAAGGCCGACGACTTCTTCCTCGGCATGTTCGAGACCGCGCTCGAGGAGGGGGAGTTGGTCACCGCGGTCCACTTCAGGAAGCCCGAGCGCTCGGCCTACGCCAAGTTCCGCAACCCCGCGAGCCGCTACTCCATCGCCGGCGTCATGGTCGCGGACTTCGGCGGCGGCAACGTCCGGGTCGGGATCTCGGGCGCAGGGCCGACCGCGTTCCGCGGCACCGACTTCGAGCGGGCGCTGAGCTCCAGCTTCACGCCCGACGCGGTGAAGGACATCAAGGTCAGCTCGGACGGCTTGAACAACGACATCCACGCCAGCGCCGAGTACCGGGCTCACCTGATCACCGTGATGGCGAAGCGGGCGGTCAAGGCGGCGCTCGAGAACGCGCACAAGGCGGTCGACGTCCGCTGATCGCGCCGCGCGCGGCGGTACGGGATCTGGGGCGCCTCGGGCGCCCCTTCCTGATTCCAGGGCCGGGGTTCTGCAGCGCCGGGAGGCCGCGACCTTGTCGCTCAAGGACTACAAGGACCTGATCCTGAACGCCGCCTGGATGTGGAGCGAGGACCGTGCTCCCAGCATGGGCGCTGCGATCGCCTACTACACCATCTTCTCGCTTGCCCCGGTGCTGATCCTGATGATCGCGATCGTGGGGCTGGTGTTCGGCGAGCAGGCGGCCGAGGGCGCGATCATCGGGCAGCTCACCGAGCTCTTCGGACCGGACGGGGCGCGCGCGGTCCAGGCGATGATCGCGAGCGCCGGGAACGAGGGCTCGGGCACCATCGCGACGATCGTGGCGATCGCCCTCCTGGCCGTCGCCGCGACCACGGTCTTCAGCGAGCTTCAGGCGTCGCTCAACGTGATCTGGAAGGCCGCGCCGAGCAGACGCTCCGCGCCTGTCGCCCTGGTCAAGACGCGCCTGATCTCGCTCTCGCTGGTGGTCGCGATCGGCTTTCTGCTGATGGTCTCGCTGGTGATCAGCGCCGGCCTGACCGCCTTCGCCGGCTATCTGGACAGCCTGTTCCCCG
>DASUSF010000430.1:0-2204 GCA_036375275.1 Geminicoccaceae bacterium
CGCGGCGTACCTGCCGGCCGCGGCGGCAGCGCGCTCGGGGGTGCGGACGGTGGCCGCGGCAGGGCGCGATCTCGCCCTGGTCCGCCTCGAAGGGACGGGGCCGTCGGTCGAGTACCGTCTCGATGTGCTGCGCGAGCTCCTCGCCGGCGGCGGTGCGGAGGTCGCGGTGCTCGAGCAGGCGGATTCGCTCGACCTCTGGCAGGAGCTGCGCGACGTCCGGCTGATTCCAACGGAGCACATGCTCTGGCGCCTGTCGGTGCCGCCGGCGGCGGCCGCGGGCATCGTCCGGACGCTCTCCCCCGAGGTCGCCCCTGACTGGTTCGCCGACTGGGCCGGCGGGCTGCTCTGGCTCGGCGTGCCGGGGGGTGAGGATGCTCGAGCGGGGGCGGTCAGGGATGCGCTCGCCGGTGCCGGCGGCCATGCCACCCTGGTCCGGGCGCCGGCCGGGGTGCGCTCGTCGGTGCCGCCCTTCCAGCCCGAGCCGGCCCCGCTCGCGGCGCTCAGCGCCCGGGTCAAGGACAGCTTCGACCCCGAGCGGATCCTCAACCGCGGGCGCATGTTCGAGAGCGTCTGAGGCTCCCGCGCGACGATGCCGGTCGCCTCCGGCCACCGCCCTGCCTATGGTGTCCGGACCGGCTCACGATCCACCGGATGCACCGATGCGGACGCCGTCGTCGATTTGCTGGTGGGCGACCGCCTGCGCGGTCCTCCTGCTCGCCGGCTGCGCCACCCGGCCGCCGCCCGAGCAGACGATCGAGACCACCCGGACGGTGAGCGCGCCGCCGGCCGAGATCGCGCCCCGGGTCGCGGACTTCCTGGAGCGCCGCGGGATCGACGACGTCCGAGTGGCGCCCGACCGGTCGCTGGTCGTCGGGACCCAGCGCCCGCTCGAGGCGGAGGACTGGGCCGACTGCCCGACCGTCCGGGTGCGCGACCCCGAGGGCGAGCGTCGCCGGCGGGCGGACCCCCTGAGCCGTCGCCTCGACCTCGAGGTCACCCTCGAGCGGCAGGGCGGGCGCACCCTGGTCGCGGTCCAGCCGGTCTTCATCCAGACCATGCGCGACAGCTTCACCAACACCACGTTCGAGGCCCGCTGCGCCTCGAGCGGGCGCCTGGAGCGCGCCCTCCTCGGCGCGGTCTGACCGGCGGAGCGCCCCGGCGCGTCGCTCTTGTCAAAGCCCGCGGCTTTCCCTATGTCTCGCGGGCGCGGGCGGGCGTAGCTCAGGGGTAGAGCGCCACCTTGCCAAGGTGGAAGTCGTGGGTTCGAATCCCATCGCCCGCTCCATGATCATCCAGGCATGACCACCAGGCGACGACGGTGCCCGAACTGCCGGACGTCGAGCTCTACCGGCACGCGCTGAACGCGCGGGTCGTCGGCCAGCGCATCGAGCGGATCCGGATCGTCAGCCCCTCCCTGATCAAGACCGCGGGCGTGCGCGCGGCAGAGGGTCGGGACGTGGTCATGGTGCGGCGGATCGGCAAGCGGATCTGCCTCGGCCTCGACGGCGACTTCTGGCTGGTCCTCCATCTCATGATCAACGGGCGGCTGCACTGGCGCGAGCCGGCGGCGAAGCTTGCGCGGAAGCTCGCCCACGGCGCGCTCGACTTCGAGCACGGCAGCCTCGTGGTGACCGAGTTCGGCGCCAAGAAGCGGGCGTCGCTGCACGTGGTCGAAGGCGAGGGCGGACTCGCCGCGCACGATCCGGGTGGGCTCGAGGTCCTGGATGCGGACCTTCCGAGCTTCGCCCGCGCGCTCCGGGCAACGAGCCATACCCTGAAGCGCGCGCTCACCGATCCCCGGATCTTCAGCGGCATCGGCAACGCCTACTCCGACGAAATCCTGCACGCCGCGGGGCTCTCGCCGCTCGCCATGACCCTGTCGCTGTCGGACGCCGAGGTGGCGCGGCTGCACGAGGCGGCGCGGGGGACCCTGCAGGCCTGGACCGAGCGGCTGATCGCGGAAGCCGGCGAGCGCTTTCCCGAGAAGGTGACCGCGTTCCGGCCCGGGATGGCGGCGCACGGCAGGTACGGCGCGCCGTGCCCGGTCTGCGGCACCGCGATCCAGCGGATCCGCTACGCCGACAACGAGACCAACTACTGCGCCCGCTGCCAGACCGGAGGCCGCCTGCTCGCGGATCGCTCCCTGTCGCGCCTGCTGAACGTCGACTGGCCGAAGTCGATCGACGAGCTGTGAAACAGTCCTG
>DASUSF010000431.1:0-6064 GCA_036375275.1 Geminicoccaceae bacterium
GACGATCAGCACTACGAGGTCGAGGACGAAGGCACCTACACCCTGCACTTCACCGGCGTCATCAAAGGCAACTCCGCCGCCACCAACCAGGGCTTCGACGTATCGGTCGATCTGGTGACTCTCGGCGGCTGCAGCTGAGTCATTGCCTGTCTCAAGCACAATCGAGGGCTCCCGCGGGGAGCCCTCGCCCCATTCGAGGTGCGCGTGCTTTCTGCTCCGGCCCTGGCATCATATCCTGCGCAGCCCCGACGAAAGTTTCAGACTCAGATCACGCCCTTCTCCTGCGCCCAGAGGGTCAGCGCGACGCAGTTGTCGACGCCGAGCTTCTGGTAGACGTTGTGCAGGTGGATCTTGACCGTGCCCTCGGTGATCTCGAGCCTTCTCGCGATTTCCTTGTTGCGCAGGCCCTGGGCGACCAGGCGGACCAGCTCGCGCTCGCGGGGCGTGAGCGGGCTGTGGACCGGCCCGCGCTCCGCCTCGCGCCGGACCAGCCGGTCGAGGGCGCGGCTCACCGTCTGCTGCTCCAGCCAGCCGGCGCCGGCGTGGACCGCCCGGATGCACTCGACCAGCCGCTCGGGCGCCATGTCCTTGAGCACGATGCCGCGCACGCCGAAGCGAACCGCTTCCAGCACCTCGTCCTCGTCCAGCCCGGCGGTCAGGATCACGACCCGGGTCGCCGCCCGCCGCTCGTGCAGCGCGCGGACCACCTGCAGCCCGTTCCGCCCCGGCATCTGGAGGTCGACCACCAGCACGTCCGGGGCGAGGCGGAGCACCGCCTCGATCGCCGCGTCGCCGCCGCCGCAGGTGGCGAGGATGCTGAAATCCGGCTCGAGGCCGAGGAGCTGGGCGAGGCCGGCCAGCACCACCGGGTGATCGTCGGCGAGCACGAGGCTGATGGTCACGTCGCCCCGCCGGGCCGGGCCCCTGCCGCCGCGCCCGCCATCTGCACGTCCGCCGGCAGCGGCAGGTCGACCGTGAGGACGGTCCCGGACGATCCCGTCTCCAGGGTCAGCTCGCCGCCGAGCGCGACCACCCGCTGCATGATCGAGAAGGGCCCCCGCTGCGCCGTCGCGAGCGCCCCGAGGTCGAACCGGCCGTGGAAGGGGAAGCCGTGGCCGTCGTCGGCGACCGTGATCCTGATCCGCTCGCCGTTGGTCAGACCGACCCGGACGTGTCGGGCGGCGCCGTGCCGGGCGGCGTTCACCAGCGCCTCCTGAACGATCCGGTAGGTGGCGTGCGCCAGGGCCTCGCCGAGCTGCCGGGGCAGCGGCGCGATCTCGAGGGTCACCCGGAGGTCCCACTGCCGCTCGCTGCGCTGCGCCAGCTCCTCGAGGTGCCGGGCGAGGCCGGCGTTGCCGTCGTCGCGGCCGAGCGCGAGCGGCTTCATCTGCCGGACGAAGAAGCGGAGGTCGCGCTGCTCGCGCCCGAGCAGGTCCTGGATCACGGCGAGCTTGGAGCGGGCCTCGGCCGGGTCGCGCTCGATCGTCCGCTCGAGGGCCTTCAGCTGGAGCCCGAGCCCGGTCAGCGACTGCAGCAGCCCGTCATGCAGTTCGCGGGCGAAGCGCACCCGCTCCTCGGTCAACGCCGCGAGCCGGAGCCGCTTCCGGCTGATGTGCAGGTCGAGGTCGGCCGCGATCTGGCGGGCGATGATCTCGCCCGCCGCCAGGTCATCGGGTGTGAGGTCGACCTTGTCGAACACGAACAGACGACCGCTCGCATCCCGGCCCTGGAGGCGGACCGACATCACGCTTCGTGCCCCGAACCGCGCCCGGGCGGGGGGCGGCAGCAGGTGGTCCTCGAACCGCTGCAGCACGGCGCCGGTCCGGCCGAACACTGCCGATGCCGGATCGCCGAGATCGGAGCACACGAAGTCCGCCTCCCGCAGCCCCTCGGGCACCGCACTCGCGAGACCGCTCTCCGGGTCGCGCTCGAGGCGGACCGTGCCGCCGTCGAAAACCACCTCGAAGGCGTAGGGCTCCTCCTCCTCCTCGAAAGTCAGGGCGATCCGGGACGCGCTCAGGATCCGCGCCGCATGGCGGAGGCCCTGCTCGACCGGCAGCTGGTCGGGATCGGGCCGCGGCCAGGCAGCGAGCGCCATCCGCTCGCCGCGCAGGCGCTCCTCGTAGAGGCTGATGTAGCCGAGGAGGAGCACGACCACCGCCAGGTAGGTCACCCGGATCAGGAACCGGTGCAGCTCGAAGCTCGGATCGTGGAGCACCCCGGCGGCGTAGAGGCTGACGCCGGCATAGACGACGAGCACCGCGAGCCCGGTCCAGACCACGCCCCGCGCCTGCCAGCGGAGCGCCGCGGCGAGCAGGGCGAAGACGAAGAACGCGAAGAAGGGGCTGGTCGCGCCCTCCGTGAGGAAGATCAGGACCCCGAACAGCGGCACGTCGATCAGATGCGTTGGCAGGGCCAGCCGGTCGACCCACGGCCCGACGCGCCAGACCACCGCGAACAGGACCAGGGCGTAGACGAGATAGCAGCTGAGACAGGTGTAGGTCGCCTCGACGAACCTCGACGGCTCGGCGGGATCCAGCCACACCGCGAGCAGGGACATGGCCGCGAGGATCGTCCGTCCTGCCGCGATGACGCGCTCCGATCGATGCCGGAGCACCGGCAGCGAATCGCTCCAGCCCATGGCCACCTCAAATCCGGTAGGCCGATATCCGCCCCCGGTTCGGGCGCATTCTACTCGAATCTACCTCCGATACGACCTTCCACCTCCAGCGTACAGCGTCCGCGCGCCGCCGCTTCGGCGGGCCGGGCGCCGCGGTCAGGCTGAGCTGCCGGGAGCCCGCCGGTCGCGCCATGCGTTATAGTGTGGTCCGATGGTGTGGCCCGCCCGCCCGGCACAGCGACGAGGCAGGGAGATGCGCCCGTGACCACGGCCGACGTGATCATCGTCGGCGCCGGCATCGCCGGAGCCTCGATGGCCTACGAGCTCCAGGCGTTCGCCGACGTCGCCCTGATCGAGCGCGAGCTCCAGCCCGGCTACCACGCGACCGGTCGCACGGCCGCGGTGTTCGCGCCGGCCTACGGCAACCGGGTGATCCGGGCGCTGACGCGGGCGAGCCGGGGGGCCTACGAGCAGCGGCTCGGCGGCCTCGCCGAGCGGCCGGTGCTCGCGCCCAGGGGCGCCGTGCTGATCGGGCGGCCCGACCAGGCGATGAGCCTCGAGGACTTCCACGCCGAGATGCGGGACGAGGCGCCGGCGCTGGAAGTCCTCGATGCCGCCGCGCTCGAGCGGCGCCTGCCCTTCCTCCGGCCCGGCTACGCGATCGGCGGGGTGTTCGACCCCGACGTGATGGACCTCGACGTCGCCCTGATCCACGGCGCCTATCTCCACGGCTTCCGCCGGCGCGGAGGCCGCCTGGTCACCGAGGCCGAGCTGATCGAGCTGGGCGGCGAGCCGGCGCGCTGGGAGATCCGCACCCCGCGGGAGGTCTTCCACGCGCCGATGCTGGTCAACGCCGCGGGCGCTTGGGCCGATCAGCTCGCCCGGACGGTCGGCCTCGCCCCGCTCGGTCTCATCCCGCGACGGCGCACCGCCTTCGTGTTTGAGCCCTCCCACCCGCTCGAGCCGGCCGCGCCGCTGGTCGACGACGTCGACGAGACCTTCTACTTCAAGCCGGAGGCCGGGCTGGTGCTGGGGTCGCCGGCCGACGCCACGGCCGTGCCGCCCTCCGACGTCCAGCCGGATCCCCAGGACGTCGCCGTCGCGATCGAGCGGATCGAGCAGGCCGCCCGGTTCCGGGTCCTGCGGGTGATCCGGCGCTGGGCGGGGCTCCGGACCGTGCCGCCGGACGACGTGCCGGTGATCGGCATGGACGAGCTGCTGCCCGGGTTCTTCTGGCTCGCCGGCCTGAGCGGCTACGGCATCCAGGTCGCGCCGGCCCTGGGGCGGACCGCGGCGAGCCTCCTGGTGGACGGCGTGGTGCCGGACGATCTGCTGGCGCTCGGCGTGACCGCCGAGGATCTCGCTCCGGGCCGCCTGCGCGCCACGGCCGGATAATCGAGCGGTGGTCGAGCCGGCCGGACGCCGGTCGGGGTTCGTGCGTCCTCGGCTACGCGGTTTGAAATGTGAGCTCGCGCACATGCGCTTCATCTGCGGCCACACTATCTCTAGATTCCCGGATGCATGACAGGAGGAACCAGACGACATGGGTGGCCGTCGCCCGATCTGCCTTCTGATCTTCTGCCTGCTCTTGGCGGCGATCTCGTCGTTCGCCGATGCCGCGGCGCAGGAGCGGCGGCTCGCGCTGGTGATCGGCAATGGCGCCTATGGCACCGGCGAGCCGCTCAGCCAGCCGGTGTCGGACGCTGCGGAGGTCGCGGCCGCCCTCGAGCGGCTCGGCTTCGTGGTCGACCTGCAGACCGATCTCGGGCAGAGCGGCATGGAGGACGCGCTCCGGGCCTTCGGCTACGCCGCCCCCAATGCCGAGGTCGCGCTGGTGTTCTTCAGCGGCCATGGCATCGAGGTCGACGGCGTCAGCTATCTCCTCCCGGTCGACGCGCAGCTCCGCCGCGAGCGCGACCTGATCTACGAGGCCCTGCCGGTCGATCTGGTGCTCGAGGAGGCGGCCCAGGCCCGCGGGCTCGGCCTCGTGATCCTCGACGCATCACGCGAGAACCCGCTCGCCGAGGGGCTCCGGCAGACGCTCGGGCCGATCGGGGCGCAGCGCATCGTCGACGGCATCGGGCAGATCGCCGAGCAGCCGAGCGAGACCCTGGTCGCGCTCTCCACCCGGCCGGGCACGACCTCGATCGATGGCGACGGCCCGACCAGCATCTATGTCGGCGCGCTGCTCACCCATCTCGAGGAGCCGGGTCTGGAGCTCGATTTCCTGTTCCGCCAGGTCCGGGACAGCGTGCTCGAGGCGACCCAGCGGCGGCAGGAGCCGCGCACCTACGACGCCCTCGGCGCCGAACCCTTCTACTTCCGCGAGCGGCCGAACCGGCCGCCGGTGATCGCCGAGATCAGGCCGCTCGAGGTGCTGGACAACGCCGGACCGACGCCGCTCGGCCTGCCGCTCCCGAGCGATCCGGAGGGCGACCGGCTGGTGGTCGAGGTCACCGGGCTGCCCGAGCGGGGCGTGATCCGCTACGGCACCCGCGCGCTCGAGGTCGGCAACCGGCTCGAGGTCGCGGTCCTCGACCAGCTCAGCTACGAACCCGACCCGGGGCAGGCCGGCGACGCCGGGGCGTTCGACTTC
The DNA here is from genome assembly GCA_036375275.1 of Geminicoccaceae bacterium. Lineage (GTDB taxonomy): Bacteria > Pseudomonadota > Alphaproteobacteria > Geminicoccales > Geminicoccaceae > DASUSF01. The sequence goes on from DASUSF010000431.1 coordinate 5,217, forward strand.
ATGGTCGAGGACGCCGAGGGGGCGTCGGTCGGGGCCATGCTGCCGATCGTGATCAAGAGCTCGAACCGGCCGCCGGTGGTCGCCGCGCGCCAGATCCTCGAGGTCTCGGCGGTGCCGCTCAACCTGCAGACGCCGGTCGACCTCGACGGCGACCGGATGACCGTCAGGGTGACCGCGCTGCCGGAGAAGGGCGTGGTCCGCGACGGCGGCCGGATCGTCAAGGTCGGCGACGAGCTGAGCCCGATGGCGCTGGCGGGGCTGATGCTGGTCACGGAGGAGGGGGGCGCGTTCGGCACCTTCGGCTTCGACGTGATCGACGAGCGGGGCGCGCGCTCGAGCGCCCGCCTCGACATCGCGCTCTCGACCACCTTCGAGCGCGGCACGGGCCGCCCGGCCGGCGCCGGCCCGTCCGGGCCCGCGGTCGTCCGGGAGAGCCCGAGCGCGCCGGCGGAGCAACGGGTCGCAGCGCGGCCGACGGCCCCGGAACCGGCGCCCCCCGAGGCGTCGGAGATCGTCCCGGAGCCCGCGGCCCCCGAGGCGTCGCCGGCGGCGAACGGGACCGTCGCCGAGACCGCCCCGGCCGGTCAGGAGGAGCCGTCCGCCCCGCTCTACCGGACCACCCGCCTGTCCAACATCCGCGCCGAGCCCCGGGTCGAGGCCAAGCGCGTGGCCACGGTGCCGGCGGACACCGTGCTCAAGGTGACCGGCCAGGCCGACGGCCAGAACTGGTACGAGGTCGAGACCGAGGACGGGCAGACCGGCTTCATCTATTTCGCCCTGGTGCAGCCGGTCACCATCTCCGCGGTCAAGGCCAAGCTGCCGCTGGTGCGCTCGAGCGGCGAGGTCGA
>DASUSF010000432.1:0-3199 GCA_036375275.1 Geminicoccaceae bacterium
GGCGTCAGATTGCGCGGATCAGGACGTGGCGCTTCTTGCCCGCTGAGAGCTCGAGCTCGCCGCCGGCGAGATCGGCCGGACCGACGGTCAGCTGCTCGTCCTCGATCCGCTGGCCGTTCAGGCGCGCGCCGCCGCCCCGGATCAGGCGCCGCGCGGCGCCGTTGCTGTCGGCGAGGCCGCTCCGCCGGAGCAGCTCGAGCACCGGCATGCCCTCGTCGATCTGGCGGCGCGGGATCTCGGTCACCGGCAGGCCCTGGGCCGCCCCGCCGCCGGCCTCAAAGATCAGCTCAGCGGCGGTAGTGGAGGCAGTCGCTGCTTCCGTACCACGACACAACTTGGTGGCCTCGTTCGCGAGGATCTTCTTCGCCTCGTTGATCTCCGCGCCCTCGAGCCGTTCGAGCCGCTCGATCTCGGGCAGGGGCAGGTCGGTGAACAGGCGGAGGAAGCGGCCGACGTCGGCATCCTCGGTGTTGCGCCAGAACTGCCAGTAGTCGAAGTCGGGCAGCCGGTCCGGGTTCAGCCAGACCGCGCCGTCGGCGGTCTTGCCCATCTTCTGGCCGCCGGCGGTGGTGATCAGCGGCGTCGTCAGCCCGAACAGCTGCCGGCCGTCGACCCGCCGCGCCAGCTCCACGCCGTTGACGATGTTGCCCCACTGGTCCGAGCCGCCGCCCTGCAGCCGGCAGTCGTGGCGCCGGGCGAGCTCCAGGAAGTCGTAGGCCTGCATGATCATGTAGTTGAACTCGAGGAAGGTCAGCGGCTGCTCGCGCTCGAGCCGGAGCCGCACCGAATCGAAGGTCAGCATGCGGTTGATCGTGAAGTGCCGGCCGACCTCGCGCAGGAACGGGATGTAGGCGAGCTGGTCCAGCCAGTCGGCGTTGTCGACCAGCATCGCCTGTCCGGGCCCGTCGCCGAACTCGAGGAAGCCCTCGAGCGAGCGCCGGATCCCGGCCTTGTTCCGGGCCAGCGTCGCGTCGTCGAGCAGCTGGCGGGCCTCCTCCTTGCCCGACGGGTCGCCGACCCTGCTCGTGCCGCCGCCGATCAGGGCGATCGGTCGATGCCCGGTCCGCTGCAGGAGGCGGAGCAGCATGATCCCGACCAGGTTGCCGACGTGCAGGCTGTCGGCGGTGCAGTCGAAGCCGATGTAGGCGACGATCCGCTCGCGCGCGGCGAGGGCGTCGAGGGCCTCGAGGTCGGTCGCCTGGTGCAGGAAGCCGCGGCTCGTCACCGCGCGCAGCAGATCGGATCGGAACCGGCTCATGGCGGCGACCGGCGGCTCAGCGCGCCGCCGCGACCTCGGGCACGGGCGCCGGCGCGAGGGCGGCGTCGAGGTAGTCGTTGACCGCCGCGTTCAGCTGGTCGAGGGCGCCGGTGAAGAAGTGGTCGGTGCCCTCGATCGTGCGCAGGTCGATCGTGATGCCCCGCTGCTGGGACAGCTTCTGCACCAGCTTCTGCACCGAATCGGCCGGGACCAGGGCGTCGTTCGCCCCGTGCACGATCAGCCCCGACGACGGGCAGGGAGCGAGGAAGCTGAAGTCGTACATGTTGGCGGGCAGCGCGATGCTGAGGAAGCCGTGGATCTCCGGGCGCCGCATCAGGAGCTGCATGCCGATCCAGGCGCCGAAGGAGAAGCCGGCGACCCAGCAGCTCGAGCTGTTGGGGTTGTGCTGCTGCATCCAGTCGAGCGCGGCGGCGGCGTCGCGCAGCTCCCCCTGGCCGTGGTCGAAGGTCTGCTGCGAGCGGCCGACGCCCCGGAAGTTGAAGCGCAGGGTCGAGAACCCGCGCCGCACGAAGGTCTGGTAGAGGTGGAACACCACCCGGTTGTTCATGGTCCCGCCGTGCAGCGGGTGCGGGTGGAGGATCAGCGCCAACGGTGCGGTGCTGCCCGAGCCGTGCTGGTAGCGACCCTCCAGCCGGCCGTCGGCACCGTTGAAGATGATCTCCGGCATGTTCAGTATCCTCCGACAAGCGCCACCTTCCCGTCCTCCACCGGCGTGGCGCGCACGCCCGGACCCGGCGGCCCGCCGCACGTTCGCGGCGGCCGACATTGACCCGAGGCCGCGGCCGCTTATAGTTCGAGGTACAGGCCGCATCACCCGATGGACGAGATGGTGCCTCGCGACCAGATGTCGAGGCGGTGTCCGTGTAGCGTGAACGGGGTCTTGAATTCAACGGCTTCGTGGATCCGACCATGCTCGCCCGTCTGAGCGACGACATCCAGGCGATCTTCGAGCGCGATCCCGCCGCCCGCTCGCGGCTCGAGGTCCTGCTCTGCTATCCCGGGCTGCACGCGGTCATGGTGCACCGGATCGCGCACCCGCTGTGGCAGCGCGGCTGGCGGGTCCTGGCCCGCTTCATCTCGCAGCTCGGGCGCTGGATGACCGGGATCGAGATCCATCCCGGCGCCCGGATCGGCCGCCGCCTCCTGATCGACCACGGCATGGGCGTGGTGATCGGCGAGACCGCCGTGGTCGGCGACAACGTCACGCTCTATCAGCAGGTGACGCTCGGCGGCGTCTCCCTGAGCCCGGGCAAGCGCCACCCGACGGTCGAGGACGACGTGGTGATCGGCGCGGGCGCCGCGGTGCTCGGGCCGTTCACGGTCGGACGGGGGGCGCGGATCGGATCCAACGCGGTGGTCCTCCGGGAAGTGCCGCCCGGCGCCACGATGGTCGGCATCCCCGCACGCCCGGTCGGGCCGCAGGCCGTGCCCGAGGAGACCTGCTTCCCCGCCTACGGCGTCTATCCCGGCGACACGACCGATCCGGTCAGTCGCGCGATCGACCGCCTGTCGGCGCAGGTCGCGGAGCTCGAGGCCAAGGTCCGCGACCTGGAGGCCCGCCCCGCCGGGACCGCTGGTCGGGACGAGGGAGACGGCCTGCACGAAGGCGGCGATCCCGCCGCGCCGCGCCGCCGCGCGTCCTGAGTCCGGGCCGGCACCGCCCCGCGGGCGGCACGCCAGCGATCATGACCTACCTCGACTACAACGCCACCGCGCCTCTCCGGGAGGGCGTGGCCGACGCGGTCCTGAACGCGCTCCGGCTCGGCGGCAACCCCTCGTCCGTCCATCGGGCGGGGCGGCGCGCGCGCCGGCTGATCGAGGAGTCGCGCGCCGCCGTCGCGGCGCTGGTCGGCGCGGCGCCGGCCGACCTGATCTTCACCAGCGGCGGCAGCGAGGCCAACAACCAGGCACTCCTGATGG
>DASUSF010000433.1:0-9144 GCA_036375275.1 Geminicoccaceae bacterium
CGGCCAGCGGGCGGAGACCCTGCTCGCCCACCTCGCGGCCTACAAGCTCGGCGCCGTGGCGCTGCCGTTGTTCACGCTGTTCGGCCCCGACGCGCTCGCCTTCCGCCTCCGGGACAGCGGCGCCCGGGCCGTCGTCACCGACGGCGCGGGCGCGGAGAAGCTCCGCGAGATCCGGGACGACCTCCCCGACCTCGAGACGGTCTGGATCGTGGACCACGCCGGCGCGGACGGCCTGGAGCGGGCGCTCGAGCAGGCGTCCGACGCGTTCGCCCCAGTCGAGACGCTGGCGGACGACCCGGCGGTCCTGATCTACACCTCGGGCACCACGGGCAACCCCAAGGGCGCCCTCCACGCGCACCGGTTCCTGCTCGGCCACCTGCCGGGCGTGCAGCTCCCGAACCGCTTCTTCCCGCAGCCCGGCGACCGCTTCTGGACCCCGGCCGACTGGGCCTGGATCGGCGGGCTGATGGACGTCCTGATGGCGAGCCTCCACTTCGGCGTGCCGGTGCTGGCGAGCCGGGCGGCGAGGTTCGATCCCGAGCAGGCGGTCGCCCTGATGGCGCGGCACGACATCCGGAACGTGTTCTTTCCGCCGACCGCGCTCCGCCTGCTCCGCCAGGCGGGCGTCCGGCCGCTCGACGCGGGCGTCCGGCTCCGCTCCCTCGCGTCCGGCGGCGAGAAGCTCGGCGACGACGTGATCGAGTGGGGCCTGGACGCCTTCGGGCTGGTGATCGACGAGTTCTACGGCCAGACCGAATGCAACGTCGTGGTGTGCGGCAACAGCGACCTGTTCGAGCGGCGTTCGGGGAGCATGGGGCGGGCGGTGCCGGGCCACGAGGTCCTGGTCCTGGACCAGGAGGGCGAGCCACTGCCGGCGGGCGAGCGCGGCGAGATCGGGGTGATGTCGCCCGACCCCGTGATGTTCCTCGGCTACTGGAACAATCCGGACGCCACCGCCGCCAAGTACCGCGGCCCCTGGCTGATGACCGGCGACCTCGGGATGATGGACCGGGACGGCTACATCACCTACCTCGGTCGCGCGGACGACCTGATCCTCTCCGCCGGGTACCGGATCGGCCCGGCCGAGATCGAGGACTGCCTGAACCGGCACCCGGCGGTCGGCCAGTCGGCGGTCATCGGTGCGCCGGACCCGACCCGGGGAGAGGTCGTCAAGGCGTTCGTGGTGCTCCGGCCCGGCGCCGTCCCCGACGACGACCTGAAGCGCTCGATCCAGGATTTCGTCCGGCAGCGTCTCGCCGCCTACGAGTACCCGCGCGCGATCGAGTTCCTGGACGCCCTGCCGCTGACCGCGACCGGCAAGGTCCGCCGGCTCGATCTGCGCGAGCGGGAGCGTCGGGGCGGTGGCTGATCCGCCCCTCCGGAACGTCCCGGAGCTTCCAGCCGTTGGCTCAGCAACGAGCGCGGGATCTGGAAGGCGAGGATGGCAGAGAGCGAGATCGGCAGCGGCGTAACCATGCTGGCGAGGGCCGGCTATGCCGCGCGCGGGGTGGTCTACATCATCATCGGCTACTTCGCGGTGCTGGCGGCCTGGGGCGGCGGCGGTGGGCAGACCACCGACAGCAAGGGCGCGCTCCTCTCGCTGCTCGACGAGCCGTTCGGCACCGTCCTGCTCGGGATCGTGGCCGTCGGCCTGATCGGCTACGCCCTCTGGCGGCTCATCCAGGGGGCGATGGACACCGACGGCCACGGCAGCGACGCCAAGGGCCTCGCGATCCGGGGCGGCCTCCTGATCAGCGCCGTCACCCATGTCCTGCTCGCCATCTTCGCCTTCAGCCTGATCTTCGGCTGGGGATCGGGCGGCGGGGGAGGCGGCGGCGGAGGGACCCAGGACTGGACCGCCTGGCTAATGCGGCAGCCCTACGGACGCTGGCTGGTCGCACTGGTCGGGCTCGCGGTCCTCGGGGCGGGCATCGCGCACATCGTCAAGGGCTGGAAGGCGAAGTTCGAGAAGTACCTCAGGATGGATCGCCAGAAGCTCGACACCGCCCGCCCGATCTGCCGCTTCGGCCTGATCGCACGGGGCGTGGTGTTCCTGATCATCGGCGCCCTCTTCCTGGTCGCCGCCTGGCAGATCGATCCGAGCCAGGCGCAAGGCCTGGCCGGCGCTCTCCAAACCCTGCAGGAGCAGGCCTACGGCTGGGTTCTGCTCGGGGTCATCGCGCTCGGCCTCGTCGCCTTCGGGATCTACAGCCTGATCGAGGCGATCTGGCGGAACATCGATCACCCGTTTGCCGAAGTCTGAGGCCCGGCCGCTCCCCCGGCGAGGCCCTTCCCGCAAGGGTGCCGCTCAGGCGGCGAGGCCGCGCGCCAGGAACGCGCTCATCCGCCGCGAGAAGGCGCCCGGGTCGGCGAGCGGCTCGCCCTCGACGATCCTCGCCTGATCGAGCAGCAGCTCGGCGAGATCGCCGAGGGCGTCGCGCTCGCTCTCCTTCTCCGCAAGCGCCGCCATCCGGCGGATCAGGCCGTGCTTCGGGTTGATCTCGAGGATCCGCTTCGAGAGCTCGCCCAGCTGCTGGTGCTGCTTCAGGAAGCGCTCGAGCCGGAGATCCATGCCGTGCTCGGGCGCGACCAGGCAGACCGCGCTCTCGGTCAGGCGCTTCGACGCGCGCACGTCGCTGACCCGCTCGCCGAGGCGCTCCTTGATCAGCGCGATCAGGCGGTCGAGGTCCGCGCCCTCGACCGGCGGCTGGTCGTCCACCGCCGTCTTCGCCTCGTCTTCGCCGTCACCGCCGATGGTCGAGAGGTCGACGTCGCCGCGGGTCAGCGAGCGGAACCGCTTGTCCTTGAAGTCGTGGACCGCCTCCGTCCAGAACTCGTCGATCGGATCGGTCAGGAGCAGGACGTCGACCCCCTTCGCCCGGCACCCTTCGAGCTGCGGGCTCGAGCGCAACGCCCCGGCATCCTCGCCGCTGATCGTGTAGATCGCCTCCTGCCCCGGCTTCATCGCCTGGACGTACTCCTCGAGGCTGATCCAGCCGTCGCCCGCGGCGTGCCTGAAGCGGGTCAGCTCGAGCAGCCTGCCGCGCTGCTCGTGGTCCTCGTACAGGCCCTCCTTGAGCACCGGCCCGAAGTTCTCCCAGAACGCCGTGTAGTCGCCGTCCTCGGCCGCGGCGCGCTTGGCCAGCTCGTCGAGCAGGCGCTTGACCAGGGCGCTCCGGATCCGCGCCAGCACCGGCGAGTGCTGGAGCGTCTCGCGGCTGACGTTGAGCTGCAGGTCCTCGCTGTCGACCACGCCGCGCACGAAGCGGAGATACCGGGGCATCAGCCCCTCGAGCTCCTCCGTGATGAACACCCGCCGGACGTACAGCTTGACCCCCTGGCGCTTCGTCGGGTCGTAGAGGTCGAAGGGCCTGGTCGACGGCACGAACAGGAGCGCCTGGTAGGTCAGCACGCCTTCCGCCTGGACGTGGAGCCGCGCCCAGGGCTCGTCGAAGGCGTGGGCGATGTGGTGGTAGAACTCCTTGTACTGCTCGTCCGTGATCTCGCCCTTGGGCCGGGTCCAGAGCGCGCTCGCCTGGTTGATCTTCTGGGGCTCGGCGGCCGCCTCGCCATCGGCCTTGCTCCTGGCCGGGTCCGGCTCGAGCACGATCGGCTGCGCGATGTGGTCGCTGTAGCTCCTGATCACCTGCCGGAGCCGCCACTCGTCGAGGAACTCTTTGGCGTCGTCGCGGAGCTTCAGGGTCACGGTCGTGCCCCGTGGCGCGCCGGCCGCGGCCTCCTCGACCGTGAAGCCGTTCCGCCCGTCCGAGACCCAGCGCCATGCGTGCTCATCGCCGGCCTTGCGCGAGACGACCTCCACCTGTTCGGCGACCATGAACGCCGAATAGAAGCCGACCCCGAACTGGCCGATCAGCTTGACGTCCCTCGCGGTGTCGCCGGACAGCCCGGCGGCGAACCGCTGGGTGCCCGAACGGGCGATCGTGCCGAGGTTGGCGACCAGCTCGTCGCGGCTCATGCCGATGCCGTTGTCGCGGATGGCGAGCGTGCCGGCCGTGCCGTCGGGGCGGATTCGGATCTGGAGCTCGCTGTCGCCGTCGAGCAGGTCGGGCGCGGTCAGGGCGAGGTAGCGCAGCCGGTCGCAGGCGTCCGACGCGTTCGAGACCAGCTCGCGCAGGAAGATCTCGCGATGCTGGTAGAGCGAGTTGATGACCAGATCGAGCACCCGGCCGACTTCGGCTTCGAACGGCTGCACCTCGGCGCTCATGATCGTCCTCCTGGTCCGCGGACCGCTGCCTCCCCCGGTTGAGGCGCGATGTAGTCAGGCGCCTCGGGACGTTCAAGAAGGCCGCCGGGGCCACCGCCGGCCGCCCCTTGACCAGCGGGGCGTGGGCAAGCCATCTCTGGAGCGTCATGGCGTTGTTTGCAGGTGATCGGCCGAAGGTGATGGCGGTCCTCGGGCCGACCAACACCGGCAAGACGCATTTCGCGGTCGAGCGCATGCTGGCGCACGGCAGCGGCATGATCGGCTGCCCGCTCCGTCTTCTCGCCCGCGAGATCTACGACCGGATCGCCGCGGTGCGCGGCGCCGGCGCTGTGGCCTTGATCACCGGCGAGGAGCGGATCCAGCCGCCCGGCGCCCGCTACTGGGTGGCGACGGTCGAGGCGATGCCGCTGGAGCAGGACGTCGCCTTCCTCGCCGTCGACGAGATCCAGCTCGCCGCCGATCGCGAGCGCGGCCACGTGTTCACCGACCGCCTCCTGCACGCGCGGGGCCGCGAGGAGACCATCTTCCTCGGCGCCGACACCATCCGGCCGCTGCTCAGGCGGCTCGTGCCCGAGGCGGAGGTGATCAGCCGGCCCCGCTTCTCCACCCTGCGCTACGCAGCGCCGGTCAAGGTCACCCGTCTGCCGCGGCGGAGCGCGCTGGTCGCCTTCACCACCCAGGACGTCTACACGCTCGCGGAAGTGGTCCGGCGCCACCGCGGTGGCGCGGCGGTGGTGCTGGGCGCGCTCAGCCCGCGCACCCGGAACGCCCAGGTCGGCCTCTATCAGGCCGGCGAGGTCGACTACCTGATCGCCACCGACGCGATCGGCATGGGCCTCAACATGGACGTCGCCCACGTCGCGCTCGCGAGCCTGGTCAAGTTCGACGGCCGCGAGAGACGACGCCTGCACGCCAGCGAGATCGCGCAGATCGGCGGCCGCGCCGGGCGCCACATGCAGGACGGGAGCTTCGGTACCACCCAGGAGGTGGGAGGCCTCGATCCAAAGACGATCGAGCAGGTCGAGGGCCACGTCTTCCCGCCGCTGAAGCAGCTCCGCTACCGCAACTCGGCGCTCGACTTCTCTTCGCTCGAGGCGCTGCTCGCCGCCCTCGACGCGGAGCCGCCGACGCCCTTCCTGATCAAGACCCGGGGCGCCATCGACGACCTCAGCCTGAAGCTGCTCGCCCGGCGCGACGCGGTGCGCGAGCGGACGACCGGCCCCGCCGGCGTCCGGCTGCTCTGGTCGGTCTGCCAGATCCCGGACTTCCGCAAGACCCTGACCGACGCGCACCTGCACCTTCTGGAGCGGGTCTTCCGTCACCTCGCCGACCGGGGCCGGCTGCCGACCGACTGGGTCGCCGATCAGGTCGCCCGGCTGGAGCGGACCGACGGCGACATCGACAGCCTGATCGCCCGGCTCGCGCACGTCCGGACCTGGACCTACGTCGCCCACCGGGCCGACTGGCTGGACGATTCGGCGCACTGGCAGGAGCGCGCGCGGGCGGTCGAGGATCGGCTCTCGGACGCGCTCCACGACCGCCTGACCCAGCGCTTCGTCGACCGGCGGACCCAGGCGCTGCTCAGGAGCCTGCAGGCGGGGGGGCCGCTCGCGGAGATCGAGGACGACGGCTCGATCATGGTCGAGAGCGACCGGGTCGGCCGGGTGGTCGGGCTCGAGCTGCACCTCGAAGGGGCCGGGGTCGATCTCGAGCGGCGCACCCTGGTGATGGCCGCCCGGCGTGCCGCCGGCCCCGAGCTGAAACGACGGCTCAGGGGGCTGATCGCCGCCGCGGACGAGGCGTTCGAGCTCGATGACCGGGGCCGCGTGCTGTGGCGGACCGGCCAGCGGGAGGCGGCCGTGGTGGCGGTGCTCAGGGCGGGAGCGATGCCGCTAGCGCCGCGCCTCGAGCTCCGCGTCGCCGACAGCCTCGGCGGCCAGGCGCGGGATCTGGTCCGCCGCCGCCTCGCCCGCTGGCTGGACGCGCGGATCGCACGGCTCGCCGGTCCTCTCCGCCGGCTCGGGGCGGCGGAGCTCGACGGGCCGGGCCGCGGCCTCGCCTTCCTGGTGACGGAGGGTCTCGGCAACGTCCGCGCCGGCGAGGCCAGAAGCATGGTCCGCGCCCTCGGACCGCACGATCGGGCGCGCCTCGGCGGGCTCGGCGTCCGCTTCGGGGTCCGCCATCTGTATCTTCCGGCGATGCTCAAGGCGCCGGCGGTGACGCTCCGTGCCTGCCTGTTCGGCGTCTGGCTGGATCATCCGGTGCCGCCGCCGCCGCCCGGGCGCGTGACCTTCAGGGGCGGCGCTTACGGCGCGAGCGTGGCCGAGGGGACCGGTTTCGAGGTGCTGGGCGGGTTCCACGTCCGGATCGACATGGTCGAACGCGTCGCGGCGCGGTTGCGCGCGCTCGCCCGGGGCGGCCCGTTCACGCTGGACGCCGAGCTGATGGCGCTCCTCGGGCTCGCCGAGCGCGACCTCCGGCTCGTGGTCGAGGCGCTCGGCTACGAGAGCGACAGCGAGGGGCGGTTCACGGTTCGGACCCGGCGCCGGTCCCGGCCAGCGGGCCGGCGGCGGCCAGCACGGCCGGATTCGCCGTTCGCGGTGCTCGACAAGCTCAGGCGGAGCGGATGAGCGAAGACGCCGCCGCCCTTCGCCTCGACAAGTGGCTCTTTTTCGCGCGTTTCTTCAAGACCCGTGCGCTCGCGGCCGAGATGGTCGCGCGCGGCCGGCTGCGCATCAACAACGTCGTGATCAAGAAGGCGCACTACCGGGTGCGGGCGGGCGACGTCCTCACGTTTCCCCAGGCCGGCGAGATCCGGGTCGTCCGGGTGCTCATGGTCGGCGACCGGCGAGGCCCGGCGAGCAAGGCCCGGATGCTCTACGAATCGCTTGAGGTGTAGAACCGGCGGGCCGATAAAGGAGGACAAGGGGGCGACCCGCGCCGGCCAGGGTGTCGGCTCAGACGCAAACCGCCGTCGGGAGAGGACAATGTCTGTTCATGCGCGCGTTCTGGGAGCTGGTGCCGCCGCCGCCTTGGCGGGCACGGCGGCGTTCGCGGCCGACCACCGCGAAGCGCCGCGAATCAGCGAGTTTCCGCCTGCCGACATCGGCGACATCTACGCGTTCCGGGCGCCCGCCGCGCCGAACCGGCTGGTGCTCGTGATGACGGTGAACGGGATCAGCGATCCCGAGTTCGCCGGCAGCTACCTGTTCTCGCCTCGGGTCCGCTACACCTTCACCATCGACACCGATGCCGACGCGATCCCCAACCGCCGGATCGACGTCACCTTCACCGAGCCGCAGGGCGGCGCGCAGGAGTTCCGGGCCCGCTTCCCGCAGGGCATCACGGTCGACGGGTCGACCACTCCGCCGACCGTGTCGCCCGCCGGCCCGGCCGAGCCGGTGATCGTCGAGGGCCCGGGCATCCTCGCCTTCGCCGGACCGCGCGACGACCCGTTCTTCTTCGATGCCGTGGGCTTCAACCGCTTCAGGGCCGGCAGCGGCACCTTCAGCGGCGACGACAGCTTCGGCGAGCACAACGTCTCGGCGATCGTGCTCGAGTTCCCGATCCGCCTGGTCGACGACGGCGACGGCCTGCTCGAGATCGGCGGGCTGACCACCCGCCGGATGGCTGGCCAGTATCCAGCCGACGACCGCCGCCTCGACCGGACGGGCGTCCCGGCGGTCAGCACGGCGTTCATCCCGACCGACCAGCGGGACGACTTCAACCGCGGCCTGTTCAAGGACGATGCCGCAGACTTCGCGGACGAGATCGTGGCGTCGCTGCAGGCGCCCCCGTATGAGACGCCGCAGGAGAACATCGACATCCTCGCGTCGGTCGCGATCCCGGACACGCTCAAGCTCGACCTCGAGCAGCCGATCGGCTTCCCCAACGGCCGTGCGCTCGAGGACGACGTCATCGACACCCTGCTGGGCCTGATCCTGGACGGCCCGATCGGCGACGGCGTCGATTCCAACGACCGCGCGTTCCTCGACACCTTCCCCTATCTCGCCCCGCCTTTCCAGGCGCCATGAGCGACGCGCGCCCGGCCGGCCCGGTCGGCCGGGCGCGCACCACCTCCCGAGCCGGCATGCCCGGCCTCGCCGCGGCGGTTCTGCTCGGCCTGGTCGCGAGCGCGGGGGCCGAGCCCCACCTCCCCGAGCACGACGACGTGGTCCTCGAGCGCCTGCCGGCCGCCGACGATCCCCGGGTGCGCGAGGCGCGCCGGCTGGCGCGCGCGCTCGATCGGCAGAGCCCGGATCCCGAAGCCTCGCTGGAGGTCGCGCGACGCTACGTCGATCTCGGCCGGAGCGAAGCCGACCCGCGCTTCTTCGGCCTCGCCGAGGGCGTGCTCGCGCCCTGGCTCGATGCCCCGGACCCGCCCCCCGCGATCCGGCTCGAGCGCGCCGCGCTCCGCCGAGCCCGGCACGACTTCGATGGCGCCCTCGCGGATCTCGACGCGATCCTCGCGGTCCGGCCGAACGACGTGCAGGCTCATCTCGACCGCGCCGCCCTGCTGGAGGCGCTCGGCGACTACGCCGCCGCCGAGCAGGCCTGCATCCGGGTGCTCCGGCTGTACCCGGGCCTGGTCGCCGTCGCCTGCATCACCAGTGCCCGAAGCCTCGCCGGCCTGGCGCGGCCAAGCCACGACGCCCTCGCCGCCGCCGTCGAGGCGGCGCCGGCGGACGATCCGACCCGCTTCTGGGCGCTCACCATCCTCGGCGAGATCGCGGCCCGGCTCGGCGACCGGGCCGCGGCCGAGCGCCACTTCAGGGAAGCGCTCGGTTCCGGCGCGCGCGACGTCTACCTCCTCGGAGCCTACGCCGACCTGCTGCTCGACCAGGACCGGGCCGAGGACGCGCTGGACCTGCTGGAGGGCGAGGAGCGCGCCGACGGCCTCCTGCTCCGGCGCACGATCG
>DASUSF010000434.1:0-17442 GCA_036375275.1 Geminicoccaceae bacterium
GTTCGCGCGGCTCCAGCAGGTGACCCTGCACCTCGCGCAGGCGGGCCGCAGGAACCCGGACGAGGCCGGCGCCGCGTCGGCCGACTACCTCCGCCTGCTCGCCATCACCGCCATGGCCTTCATGTGGGCGCGGATGGCGAAGGTCGCGCTCGCCCGGAAGGCGGACGGCGGGGCCGCGGACGCGGGCTTCCACGAGGCCAAGGTCCGGACCGCGCGGTTCTTCATGGCCAAGGTGTTGCCCGAGAGCGGCGTCCTGGTCGCCCGGATCATGGCCGGCGCCGGGCCGGTCATGGACTTCGACGACGACGCCTTCTGAACCGGGCCGCGGGCTGATCCGGGCCGCGGGCGGGGAGGCTGGCGCCTCAGGAGCGCGGGCCCGCCCTGCGCGAGGTCGGGCGGCCGCCGGAGCCGGGTCGGGGTCTTGTCAGCCGGCGTCGGACTCGCCACGTCATCGGCATGGGCGGGACCCCTCAGGACGTCATGGACCTGCCGGTGGCGAAGGCGCCGCCGGAGCCGGAGCGGTTCTGGCGCAAGCTGCGCCGGAGCCTCGCCCGCCTGCCGTTCGCGGAGGATCTCGTCGCGGCGTGGTACTGCGCGCTCGACCGGGACACGCCGCCGTACGTGCGGACCGTGCTCGCCGGGGCGCTCGCCTACTTCATGCTGCCCGCCGACGTCATCCCGGACGTTCTCGCCGGGCTCGGCTTCACCGACGACGCCTCGGTGCTGGCCGCCGCGATCGCGGCGGTCGGGCGGCACATGCAGCCGAAGCACCGCCAGCAGGCCCGCACCGCGCTCGAGCGGCTCGGCAGGTAACGCCCGGCGCGAAGACCTCGCGCTGGCGGCGCGCCTTTCGATAAAAACAACGACAAATCGGGGCCGCCCCGCATGCGCGCGCACCCGAGTGTGCACCCTTCCATGATTGCAACCCCGTCCGCTTTATAGTTAAGTCGCGGCACAGGGAGTCTGGGGCACCGCCATCAAACGGCGGCGGACCGCGCGGCGAAGCAAACAAAAGCTCGGCGGCGGTACCGTTTGGGAGACGAGTATGACGAGAAGGAACGTCGTCGGCAGCGGCATGGCGATCGCCGTGGCCGGCCTGGTCGGTATCGCCTCGTTCGGCGCGGAAGCCCAGGACCGGGTGCGCTGGAAGATGCAGAGCGCCTTCGGCAGCCAGCTGTCGCATCTCGGCACCTCCGGCGTCCGGTTCGAAGAGAACATGGACCGGGTGTCGGGCGGCACGCTGCAGATCAAGTTCTACGAGCCGGGGGCGCTGGTGCCGGCCCTGGAGTGTTTCGACGCCGCGGCCAAGGGCTCGGTCGAGGCCTGCTGGACCACCGCGGGCTTCCACGCCGGCAAGATCCCGGCGATGTCGTTCTTCACCGCGGTGCCGTTCGGGCCGAGCTTCGGCGAATACTTCGCCTGGCGGATGTTCGGCGGTGGCAAGGAGCTGCAGAACGAGATCTACGGCGAGAGCGGTCTCTATTCGATCGACTGCTACGCCATCGGGCCCGAGACGTCCGGCTGGTTCCGCGAGAAGGTCAGCTCGCTGGACGACCTCAAGGGCTTCAAGATGCGCTTCTTCGGCCTCGGCGCCAAGGTCATGCAGAAGCTCGGCGTGTCGACCCAGCTCCTCGCCGCCGCCGACATCTATCCCGCGCTGGAGCGGGGCGTGATCGACGCCACCGAGTTCTCGATGCCGAACATGGACATCGACCTCGGCTTCTATCAGATCGCCAAGCACAACTACTATCCGGGCTGGCATCAGCAGACCTCGGTCAACGAGCTGCTGATGAACAAGGCGGCGTGGGAAGCGCTGTCGGATCAGCATCAGGCGATGATCGAGCTCGGCTGCGGCGAGAGCGTGCTGCACACCTACGCCGAGACCGAGGCCATGAATCCCGCGGCGATGAACAAGATGCTCGACGAGTACGGGGTCGAGAACGTCCGCTGGACGGACGCTGAGCTCGCCGCCTTCGAGCGCGCCTGGAACGAGGTGCTGGAGGAGGAGGCGGCGGCCGATCCGCTGTTCAAGCGGATCGCCGACAGTTACCTCGAGTTCCGCGAGCGGTACAAGGCCTGGGGCGACGCGCAGTTCCTGCGCAGCACCTACCTCGATCAATAGACGGCTGTGCGGAAGGCCCGGGCGGGCGACCTGCCCGGGCCGCTCCACCAAGGGGGACGGATCGGCGCCATGGAGCAGCTACTCAGCCTCGGGGCGCGGCTCAACGGCAAGCTGATCGCTCTCATCGTCGCGCTGCTGCTCGTCGGCGGCGCGTTCGCCGTGGTCGCCAGCCTGTCGCCGGAGGCGCAGACCGACCTCCTCTGGATGGTGCAGGACTATCTGCCGATCGCGATGTTCACGACCCTCGCGATCCTCCTGTTCTCGGGCTTCCCGGTCGCCTTCATCCTCGGCGGCCTCGCCCTGCTGTACGGGCTGATCGGCTACCTCCTCGACGTCTTCTCGCTGATCGAGTTCTTCAACTTCCTGCCCCGGATCTGGGGCCAGGCGGCGGAGAACCTGGTCCTGGTCGCGGTGCCCGCGTTCGTCTTCATGGGCGTGATGATGGAGCGCTCGGGCATCGCCAACGACCTGCTCTACTGCGTCCAGGTGCTGCTCAAGCGCGTGCCGGGCGCGCTCGCCCTCGCGGTCACCATCATGGGCACGATCCTCGCCGCGATGACCGGGATCATCGGCGCCTCGGTCACCATGATGACCGCGCTGGCGCTGCCGACCATGATGAAGCAGGGCTACAACCACGGCCTCGCCACCGGCGTGATCGCCGCCTCCGGCACCCTCGGCATCCTGATCCCGCCGTCGATCATGCTGATCATCATGGCCGACCTGATGGCGGTGTCGGTCGGCAACGTGTTCATGGCGGCGATCGTGCCGGGCCTGACCCTCGCCGTGCTCTACCTGATCTTCGTCGGCGTCACCGCGGCGATCCGGCCCGACATGGCGCCGCCGCTGCCGCCCGACATGCTGGCGGTGCCGCGGGCGCAGCTGATCCCGCTGATCCTGAAGGCGTTCCTGCCGCCGGTGTTCCTGATCACCCTGATCAAGGGCTCGATCCTGTTCGGCTGGGCGACGCCCTCCGAGGCCGGCGCGGTCGGCGCCTTCGGCGCGACGCTGCTTGCGATCTTCAACGGCCGCCTGAACGCGACGACCCTCCACGCCGTCTGCCAGTCGTCGGCGCGCACGGTCGCGATGATCTTCTTCATCATCATCAGCGCGACCTGCTTCGCCTACGTCTACCGCTCGCTCGGCGGCGACGACATCGTCGAGGACCTGATCCACTCGGCCGGCCTCGGGTCGTGGGGCCTCCTGTTCCTGATCATGGCGATCACCTTCATCCTCGGGTTCTTCCTCGACTGGATCGAGATCACCCTGATCGTGCTGCCGGTGTTCGCGCCGATGGTCGCGGGCCTCGACTTCGGCGACCACGTCGCGCGCGAGCACATGATCATCTGGTTCCTGATCCTGATGTCGGTCAACCTGCAGACCAGCTTCCTGACCCCGCCGTTCGGGTTCGCGCTGTTCTACCTCAAGGGAATCGCGCCCAAGGAGGTCAAGATCCAGAGCATCTACAAGGGCATCGTCCCCTTCGTGCTGCTCCAGCTGGTGGCGCTGGTCCTGGTGATCGCGTACCCGAACGTGGCCCTCTGGCTGATGCATTCGGTCTACGACTGAGCACGGGCGCGGAACGTGACGAGGTGACCCCATGAGCACCATGACCGAGCAGGAGGCCGCGGCCCACCGCCAGCACATCCGCTGGCTCGAGGGCGACGAGCGGCCGACCGCGCTCAAGATCAGCGACGCGCTCCGGGCCTTCGTCGACCGCACCGGCAGCCTCGCCTCCTGGCTGTTCGTCCCCCTGATCGTCGTCACCGTGTTCGACGTCACCGCGCGCAAGCTGGTCTGGATCCAGATCTGGCTGGTCGAGAACTTCGGCCGGATCTTCGAGTCCACCCTGCTCCAGGAGCTCGAGTGGCACTTCCACACCGCCCTCTTCACCCTCGTCCTCGGCTACGGCTTCATCTACAACAGCCACGTGCGGGTCGACCTGGTCAGGGAGAACCTCGACTTCCGGAAGAAGGCCTGGCTCGAGTTCCTCGGCCTCACCTTCTTCATGATCCCGTACTGCCTGATCGTGATCTGGTTCGCCTGGACCTACGCCTACGACAGCTACGTGATCAACGAGATCTCGGCCTCCCAGGTCGGGCTCAGCCACCGCTGGATCATCAAGAGCGTCCTGGTCGCCGGCCTGATCGTGGCCCTGCTCTCCGGCATCGCCGTCTGGCTGCAGACCGTGATCCTCCTCTGGGGGCCACAGGACGTCCGCTTCGAGCTGATGACGATCGAGTGGCCCGAGGAGGAGGGCAGCAGGATCGAGGGCAAGGAGCGGATCAAGCTCGAGGACTACGAGGGCCCGCCGCCGCGTCCCGGCGCGGCGACGGCCGAAGGCGCGTCGGCGATGGCCAGCGAGGTCGGCGCCGACCCGGTGCAGCACCAGAAGGTGCCGCGTTGATCCACCCGAAGAAGGATCAGGGACGATGACTCTGGGCAAATCTTACTCCGCCGTCGCAGGGATCGCGCTCGCCGCAGCCTTCGCGGTCACCAGCAGCGCCGACGCGCAGGAGCGCGTCCGCTGGAAGATGCAGAGCGCCTTCGGCAGCCAGCTCAGCTTCCTCGGCACCTCGGGCGTGCGCCTGAGCGAGATCGTCGACCGGGTGTCCGGCGGCAACTTCGAGCTCAAGTTCTTCGAGCCCGGCGCCCTGGTTCCCGCCCTCGAGTGCTTCGACGCCGCCTCACGCGGCTCGGTCGAGAGCTGCTTCACCACCGCCGGCTACCACACCGGCAAGTACCCTTCGCTCGCCTTCTTCACGGCCGTGCCGTTCGGGCCCGGCTACGGTGAGTACTTCGCGTGGATGAACGAGGGCGGCGGCAAGGATCTCCAGAACGAGATCTACGGCCAGCACAACCTGTACTCGATCGACTGCAACATGATCGGGCCGGAGACGTCGGGCTGGTTCCGCGAGAAGGTCGAGTCGCTGGACGACCTGCGCGGCATGAAGATGCGCTTCTTCGGCCTCGGCGCCCAGGTCATGCAGAAGCTCGGCGTGTCGACCCAGCTCCTCGCCGGCGCCGACATCTACCCGGCCCTGGAGCGGGGGGTGATCGACGCCACCGAGTTCTCGATGCCGACCATGGACATCGACCTCGGCTTCTATCAGATCGCCAAGAACAACTACTTCCCCGGCTGGCACCAGCAGACCTCGGTCAACGAGCTGCTCATGAACAAGGCGGCCTGGGACGCCCTCGACGAGCAGAACCAGGCGATCCTCGACACCTCGTGCAAGGCCAACATCCACATCAACTTCGCCGCCTCCGAGGCCGCCAACCCCGAGGCGATGCAGACGATGAAGGAGCAGCACGGCGTCCAGGTGGTGCGCTGGACGGACGAGCAGCTCGCCGCCTTCGAGAAGGCCTGGAACGAGGTCATGAAGGAGCAGTCGCAGACCGACGAGTGGTTCGGCAAGATCGCCGACAGCTACATGGCGTTCCGCGACAAGTACCGGATCTGGGGCGAGGCCCAGTCGCTCGAGGCGACCTACCAGACCCAGTGAGGACCGGCCGCCCGGGCGGCGCCGGGCAGCGGGCGGGGCCGGCGTCGTCCGGCCCCGCGTCATTTGGAGGCTGAGGATCGGAGGCGGAGGATCGGCGCGCGATGATGAGCTGGGAGAAGTTCATCAAGCGCTACATCTGGGACGACGAGCGCACCCCCTATCTCGTCCCGGTCGCGCGGCTGACCCGCCGGCAGGCCGACTACGAGATCCTCGCCTGCACCCTCTTCCTCGGCATCCTGTACGGCCTGGTGACGCTCGTAGCACTGTCGCCCGCGGCCGGCGGCCGGTCGGAGCTGGTCGCGCTCTATGGCTTCAGCGTGGTCTGCGCGACGCTCGTCTTCGGCATCATGAAGAGCCCGATCGCGGGGCTCTGGTGCGCCGCCTCGTCGCTGGCCGGCGTGCTGATCTACCTCGCCACCGGCTTCGGCGCCGGCCTCGGCTGGATCGACCACGCCCTGATCCTCGCCTTCATGGCGATCTGGCTGCGCTACTCCCTCCGGATCTGGGCCCTGGCCCGGGCGTATCCCGGCCTCGCCGACGCCGGTCCGGCGGCCTGAGCCGACCCGCCTGCGCTGCCTGCTTCCCCACGCCCGGGGGCCGGGCCAGAGGTGCTGTCGGAGCGGCGGCGATTGTGGTTAAATCCGCGGCGCGTCGCGGATCAGGGGGACATCGCCATGGCGGCTCGGCTCCAGGACAAGAAGTCGGAACTCATCGGCCAAGTCATCGAGCGGCTGCACGACAAGCTCAAGGAAAAACAGGCCCTGGTGGCCGAGAAGTTCTTGCGGCCCTACTATCGCTCGGTGGCGCCGGTCGACCTGCTGGAGCGCGATCCCCTCGACCTGTACGGCGCGGCGCTGGCCCACTTCCGGTTCGGCGAGCAGCGCAACGCCGGCGAAACCAAAGTCCGGGTCTACAACCCTCAGGTCGAGCAGCACGGCTGGCAGTCGACCCACACCGTGGTCGAGGTCGTCCACAAGGACATGCCGTTCCTGGTCGATTCGGTCAGCATGGCCCTCAACCGCATGGGTCTGGTGATCCATCTCACCATCCACCCGGTGATCGCGGTGCGGCGCGACGCCAGGGGAACGGTCGAGGACCTGGTCGAGGCCGAGCGCGCCGACGGCGAGGCGACGATCGAATCCTACATGCATTTCGAGATCGACCGGCTGAGCGATCCGAGGCGGATGGCCGCGATCGAGGACGAGCTCCGCCGCGTGCTCGGCGACGTGCGCGCCGCGGTCGACGACTGGCAGCAGATGCTCGGCAAGGTCCAGCTGGCCCTCGACGAGCTCGAGCGCGCCAGGGCGCACATCGAAGGCGAGGATGCGGACGAGGTCGAGGCGTTCCTGAAGTGGATCGCCGACAACCACTTCACCTTCCTCGGCTACGGCGCCTACGACCTGATCGAGAGCCCGGAGGGGGACCAGCTCCAGCGGGTGCCCGGCTCCGCGCTCGGCATCCTCCGCCGCCAGCCGACCGAAGCGGCCCGCTCGAAGAGCTTCTCCGAGCTGCCGCCGGAGATCCGCCGGCGCGCGCGCTCGCGCTCGCCGCTGATCATCACCAAGGCCAACGCCCGCTCGACCGTGCACCGCCCGGTCTACCTCGACTACGTCGGGGTCAAGCGGTTCGACCAGCGCGGCGAGGTGATCGGCGAGCACCGCTTCCTCGGCCTCTTCACCTCCGCCGCCTACAACCGCAATCCGCGCGAGATTCCGCTCCTCCGCGACAAGGTCGACCGGCTGATGCAGCGGGCCAACCTGCCGAAGGCGAGCCACGGCCGGAAGGCGCTCGCCAACATCCTCGAGACCTACCCGCGCGACGAGCTGTTCCAGATCGCCGACGACGACCTGTACGACGTCGCCCAGGAGATCCTGCATCTCCAGGAACGGCAGCGGATCCGCGTGTTCCTCCGGAAGGACGCCTTCGCGCGCTTCGTCTCCTGCCTGATCTACGTCCCGCGCGAGCGCTACACGACTTTCCTGCGGCAGCGTTTCCAGGAGATCCTCCTCGAGATGCTCGGCGGCACCGAGGTCGACTACCAGGCGCAGGTATCGGAATCGGTGCTCGCCCGGATCCAGTTCATCGTCCGCACCCCCGAAGGCACGCCCGCCGAGATCGATCCGCTCGCGATCGAGCAGCGCCTGATCGACGCCGCGCGCTCCTGGGGCGACGTGCTCCGCGACGCGCTGATCGACGCCCACGGCGAGGAGGAGGGCAACCGGCTGTACCGCACCTATGCCGACGCCTTCCCGCCCGGCTACCGGGACCTGGTGCCGGCCCGGGCCGCGGTCCCGGACATCGACCGGATCGACCAGCTGGCGCGCGGCGAGACCGACCTCGCGATGAGCCTCTACCGGGCGCTCGAGGAGGAGGAAGGCCTGATCCACTTCAAGCTGGTCAGGGCGGGCGAGGGCATCCCGCTCTCGGACGCGCTGCCGTTCCTCGAGAACATGGGGCTCCGGGTGCTCCAGGAGCGGCCCTCCGAGGTCACCACCGACGACGGCCGCACCTTCTGGCTGCACGACTTCGTCATGCGGCCGACCTCGCCGAGCGGGATCGACCCCGAGAAGGTGCGCGACAACTTCCAGGACGCGTTCGGCGCCATCTGGCGGGGCGAGGTCGAGAACGACGGGTTCAACCGGCTGATCCTGCTCGGGGGCCTGAGCTGGCGGCAGGTGACGCTGCTCCGCGCATACTGCAAGTACCTGCTGCAGATCGGGATTCCCTTCAGCCAGGCGTACATGGAGCAGACCCTGGCCCGGAACCCGGGCCTCGCGGCCAAGCTCGCGCGGCTGTTCGAGATCCGCTTCGATCCCTCCGCCGACGCCGGGCGGGCGGAGCGGCTGAAGGACCTGGAGGCGGATTTCCGCGCCGGGCTGGACGACGTGGCCAACCTCGACGAGGACCGGATCCTCCGCCGCTACCTCCGCCTGATCCTGGCCACCCTCAGGACCAACCACTTCCAGCCGGGCGCGGACGGCGCCGCGCACAAGGGCTACCTGTCGTTCAAGATCGATCCGGCGGCCGTGCCGGACATGCCCCTGCCGCGGCCGGCCTTCGAGATCTTCGTCTACTCGCCGCGGATGGAGGGGGTGCATCTCCGGGGCGGCAAGGTCGCCCGCGGCGGCATCCGGTGGTCCGACCGGCGCGAGGACTTCCGGACCGAGATCCTGGGCCTGATGAAGGCGCAGATGGTCAAGAACAGCGTGATCGTGCCGGTCGGCGCCAAGGGCGGCTTCGTGGTCAAGCGCCCGCCGGAGGGCGGCGATCGCGCCGCGCTGCAGGAGGAGGTGATCTTCTGCTACCGGACCCTGATGCGCGGCCTGCTCGACCTCACCGACAACCGGGTCGGCGACGGCATCACGCCGCCCGCGAACGTGGTCCGCTACGACGACGACGACCCCTACCTCGTGGTCGCCGCCGACAAGGGCACCGCGACCTTCTCCGACATCGCGAACGAGATCAGCATCGCCTACGGCCACTGGCTCGCCGACGCCTTCGCGTCCGGCGGGTCCGCCGGCTACGACCACAAGGGGATGGGCATCACCGCCCGCGGCGCCTGGGAATCGGTCAAGCGGCACTTCCTCGAGATGGGCAAGAACTGCCAGGAGGAGCCGTTCACCGCGATCGGGATCGGCGACATGTCGGGCGACGTCTTCGGCAACGGCATGCTGCTGTCCGGGCAGACCCGGCTGATCGCCGCCTTCAACCACCTGCACGTCTTCATCGACCCCGATCCCGACCCGGCGCTCAGCTTCGCCGAGCGGCAGCGGCTGTTCGACCTCGGCCGCTCGACCTGGGACGACTACGACCGGAGCAGGATCAGCGAGGGCGGCGGGGTGTGGCCGCGCAGCCTGAAGTCGATCCGCCTCAGCGAGCAGGCGCGCCGCGCGCTGGACATCGAGGCATCCGAGCTCAGCCCGCCGGAGCTGATCAAGCAGATCCTGCTCGCGCCGGTCGAGCTGTTCTGGAACGGCGGGATCGGCACCTACGTCAAGTCGCGCGAGGAACGTCACGCGGAGGCCTTCGACCGGGCGAACGATCCGGTCCGGGTCGACGGCTGCGATCTCCGCTGCAAGATCGTCGGCGAGGGCGGCAACCTCGGCTTCACCCAGCGCGGCCGGATCGAGTTCGCCAAGAAGGGCGGGCGGATCAACACCGACGCGATCGACAACTCGGCCGGCGTCGACTGCTCCGACCACGAGGTCAACATCAAGATCCTGCTCAACAAGGTGGTCGACCAGGGCGACATGACCATGAAGCAGCGGGACAAGCTGCTCGCCGAGATGACGGACGAGGTCGCGGATCTGGTGCTCCGCAACAACATCCTGCAGGTCCAGGCGATCTCGCTCGCGGAGAAGCGGCAGCAGGAGTTCCTCGACGCCCAGAGCGCGTTCATCCGGCGGATGGAGGCGTCCGGCCGCCTCAACCGGCAGCTCGAGCTGCTGCCCGACGACGAGGAGCTGGCCGAGCGGCGGCAGGCGGGGCTCGGCCTGACCCGGCCCGAGATCGCGGTGCTCGTCGCCTACGCCAAGAACGCCCTGTTCGCCGACCTGCTCGAGGGCGAGGTCGCCGACGAGGACTACCTGCTCCAGGACCTGATCAAGTACTTCCCGCGGCCGCTCCGCAAGCGCTTCCGCGAGCCGATCGAGCAGCATCGCCTGCGGCGCGAGATCATCGCGACCCTGCTCGCCAACAGCATGGTCAACCGCGGGCTCGGCGAGTTCGTCGGCGAGGCCGTCGAGCAGACCGGCCGGCCGGTGGGGGCGATCGCCCGGGCCTACGTCGCCGCGCGGGACAGCTTCGCCCTGGTGCCGCTGCTCGGCCAGCTCGAGCTGGTGGCGGCCGAGATCGGCGCCGGTCGCCAGACCGAGCTGCTCGGCGATGCCCGCGACGCCCTGATGCGGGGCACCCAGTGGTTCCTCCGCAACGTCGGCCACCCGATCGACATGGAGCGGACGGTGGAGCGGTTCGGCCCCGGGATCCAGACCCTGATCGACCGGCTCGACCAGGTGCTCGGCGAGGACGAGCTGAAGCACTACGGCGAGTCCGTCGACGAGTACCTCGGGCTCGGCTGCGACGACGCGGTCAGCCGGCGGTTCGTCGCCCTGCCGTACCTGTTCCCCGCCTGCGACGTGGTCGCGGTCGCAGAGGAGGTCGGGACCGGCGTCGGGACCTCGGCGCGGGTCTACTTCGCCGTCGACGCGGCGCTCAAGCTCGGCCGGCTGCGCGAGGTGATCGAGCGCGCGCCCTGCCGCAGCTACTGGGAGCGGCACGCCTACCAGGGCCTGCTCGACGACCTGTTCCGCGAGCAGCGGCGTCTCACCGTCCAGGCGCTCGCCGATCCGGAGGTGCATGGCGCCGCCGACGTCGAGCAGGCCAGGGCGCGCGGCGACGTCGAGCGCTGGCTCGACCGGCGGGTCGCGGGCTTCGGACGCTGGCAGCGCCTGCTCGGCGAGATCGAGAGCAACGGCACCACCGACCTCGCGGTCCTGTCGGTCGCCGTGCGCTCGCTCGCCCGGCTCGACGGCAGCGCGCGAGCGGCCGCCGCCTGAGCGCACGACCGGCAGGCGTCCTGGATTGCCAAGCCTGCGACCCGACGCTATGGTCCCGCGTCTGTTCGTCCCGGGGACAGGACCGACGGGCGTTTGCCTCGAGGTCAGGGCGACACGGCGGCCGACCTCACCACATCGTCTGACGAAGAGCCCGCACGGCGCGGGCATCCGGGGGTAGGAATGACTCAAGTCAACATCAGCGAGACCAAAGAGACCGAGCTGTTCTTCCGGCAGTGGCTGCGGTCGCCGAGGTCCATGGGTTCGGTGATCCCGTCGTCGAAGGCGCTGGCGCGCGCGATCGCCGCCGCCGCGGTCTGGCAGCCCGGCAGCACGGTGGTCGAGCTCGGCGCCGGCACCGGCGCGATCTCCAAGGGCCTCCTCGCCGCCGGCCTGCCGCCCGAGGCGCTCATGATGGTCGAGCTGGACCGTCCGCTGTTCGAGTACCTCCGGGACCGCTTCGCCGGCGTCCGGGTGGTCAACGGCGATGCCACCCGCCTCGTCGACATCCTCCGCCAGCAGGGCGTCGGCCCGGTCTCGACCGTGATCTCCGGCCTGCCCATGGTCAACATGCCGCTCGAGTTCCAGCGGGCGATCATCGAGCAGAGCTTCGAGGCGCTGAGCGCGGGCGGCTGCTACCTGCAGTACTCCTACTCGCCGGTCCCGCCGGTGCCGGCGAAGAAGCTCGGGCTGCGCGCCGAGCTGGTCCGCTACGTGCTCCGCAATGTCCCGCCCGCGACGGTCTGGCGCTTCCATCGCGTCAACGGCAGCGCCGGGTCGACTGCCTGATCCCTTGGACCGTCGGCCGACGCCCCGCACCTGGCTGACCCAGGGATCCTGCCGCGGCCGGCGGTGATGGCGCCGCCGCCGGGGCGGGGCCGCTGGCAGGCCTTCAAGGCGACGCCGGCGGGGCGTCTGCTGGTCGAGCACGTCCGGCCGCAGCTCCGCTGGCTCCTCTTCGCCGGCGTGTGCATGACGGTCTACGCCGGCACCACGGCGGCCCAGGCGTGGATCATGGAGCCGATGCTGGATCGCGTGTTCCTGGCGCGCGACCAGGCGATGCTGACCCTGGTCCCGGTCGCGGTGATCGCGATCTCCCTGCTCAAGGGCGTGGTCGACTTCGGCCAGACCATCGCGCTCTACCGGGTCGGCCAGCGGATCACCGCCGACCTGCAGCGGCGGCTGTTCCGCCACCTGCTCGACGCCGACGTCGGCTACTTCATCGAGCGGGGCTCGGGGCCGCTGATCTCCAGCATGACCTACGACACGCAGCAGCTGCGGAACGCGACGTCGTCGGTCCTCACCGGGCTCGCCCGGGACAGCCTCTCGATCGTGTTCCTGACCGCGCTGATGTTCCACCAGGACTGGCGCCTCGCCTCGGTGGCGGTGATCGCCTTCCCGCTCGCCTCGTTCCCGATCGCGCGGCTCGGCCGGCGCATGAAGAAGGTCGCCGGCCAGACCCAGGCCCAGATGGCGAGCCTCACCTCCCGCCTCGAGCAGACCTTCCGCGGCATGCGCCAGATCAAGACCGACACCCGCGAGGACGACGAGGCGGCGCGGACCGGCTCGATCATCGAGACGCTGTTCCGGACCCATCTCAAGGCGTCCCGGGTGCGCGCCACGACCTCGCCGGTGATGGAGGCGCTCGGCGGCTTCGCCGTCGCCGCGGTGATCTACTACGGCGGCTCGAGGGTGCTCGCCGGCGCGACCACGCCCGGCACCTTCTTCTCCTTCGTGACCGCCATGCTCCTGGCCTACCGGCCGCTGAAGAACCTCGCCAAGCTCAACACCCAGCTCCAGGAGGGCCTCGCCGCCGCGAGCCGGATCTACCGGGTGCTCGACCGGCCGCCGCAGGTGCAGGAGGCCGCCGACGCCGCGCCGCTGGTGGTCGGCGCGGGCGCGATCACCTTCGAGCACGTGACCTTCGGCTACCGGCCCGGGCGGCCCGCGCTCGGCGAGCTCGATCTCGAGGTGCCGGCCGGCCGCACCCTCGCCCTGGTCGGCCCGTCCGGCGCCGGCAAGTCGACCGTGCTGAGCCTGATCCTCCGCTTCTACGACCCGGACTCCGGCCGCATCCTGATCGACGGCCAGGACATCCGGCGGACGACGCTCGCGAGCCTCAGGCGGAACATCGCCCTGGTCAGCCAGGAGGTCGAGCTGTTCGACGACACGGTCCGGGCCAACATCGCCTATGGGCGGCCGGATGCGAGCGACGACGAGATCAGGGCCGCGGCCGAGGCCGCCGCGGCGCACGACTTCATCATGAAGCTCCCCGACGGCTACGCCACCTCGATCGGCCCGAGCGGGGCCAGCCTCTCCGGCGGCCAGCGCCAGCGCCTCGGGATCGCGCGGGCGATGCTGAAGAACGCGCCGATCCTGCTCCTGGACGAAGCGACCTCGGCGCTCGACAGCGAGGCCGAGCGCGTGGTCCAGATGGCGCTCGAGCGGCTCAAGCACGGGCGCACCACGCTGGTCATCGCGCACCGCCTCTCGACCATCATCGGCGCCGACCTGATCGCGGTGGTCGAGAACGGGCGGATCGTCGAGCTCGGCACCCATCAGGCGCTGCTCGCCTCCAGCGGCAGCTACGCCCGGCTGTACGAGCTGCAGTTCGCGAGCGACGGCCCGGCCCCGGTCGAGCGCGCCGCCCGGCGCTCGGCCTGAACCGATGGCCCGGAGAAAGCTCCGGCTGCACCGCCACCCGGCGGCCCAGGCTGCGATCGCGGGCCTGATCGCCGGCTACATCCGCCTGGTCGACCGGACCAGCCGGTTCGAGCTGCAGGCCGATCCCGCGGCGGTCGACCTGATCCGGCAGCGCCGCCCGTGCATCGGGGTGTTCTGGCACGGCCGGATGATGATGATGGGCCATGCCTGGCACCGGCTGGCCGCCGCGGCCGCGATCGCCGATCCGCCCCGGCCCTGCGTGATCGGGTCCGACCATCCGGATGCCATTCTCGTCGCGCGGGTCATGGGGCACTTCGGCCTCGAGCACGTGCACGGCTCGAACAAGCGGGGCGGCGTCGCCATCTTCCGGAACGCGCGGCGGGTCCTGGAGGCGGGCCGGATCGCGGTCATGACGCCGGACGGGCCGCGCGGGCCGGCCCTCGAGTGCAAGCCGGGCATCGTCCGTCTCGCCATGCGGACCGGGGCGCCGATCGTGCCGGTCAGCTTCGCGACCAGTCGGGCGCGGACGCTTCGGACCTGGGATTCCTTCACCCTGGCGCTGCCGTTCGGACGCGGCGTCCTCGCCGTCGGGGCGCCCCTGGAGGTTCCCGCCGGCGGCGATCCGGACGCGGCCCGGCGCGCGATCGACGCCGCCCTGACGGGCCTCACCGAGGCGGCGGAGCGGGCGGTCCACGATCTGGTGCCGGCGCCGACCAGCTGATGCTGCTCGGGCTCTATCGCGCCGCGACCACCCTCGGCGGGCCGGCCTTCCACGCCGCGCTCCGGGTGCGGGCCGGCCGCGGCAAGGAGGACCCGGCGCGCCTGCGCGAGCGCCGCGGCCACGCCTCCAGGCCACGCCCCGCCGGCCGGCTCGCGTGGCTGCACGCGGCGAGCGTCGGCGAGTCGCTCGCCGCCCTGCCGCTGATCGCGCTGATGCTGGAGGCCCGGCCGGGGCTCGAGGTGCTGCTGACCACGGGGACGCTGACCTCGGCGCGGCTGGTCGAGCGCCGGCTGCCGGCGCGCGCCCGCCACCAGTACGTGCCGCTCGACCGGATCGGGTACTGGCGCCGCTTCCTTCGCCACTGGCGTCCCGACGCCGGGATCCTGATCGAGTCCGAGCTCTGGCCGAACCTGTTCGCCGAGGCCGCGCGCCAGCGGCTGCCGCTCGCGCTGGTCAACGGGCGGATGTCGGAGCGCTCCTACCGGCGGTGGCGGTCGACCGGCGGCGCCGCGGCGCGGCTGCTGCGCCAGCTCGAGCCCTGCCTCGCCCAGAGCGAGGACGATGCCCGGCGGCTGCGCGCGCTCGGCGCGTCCGGGGTCGAGGTGATCGGCAACCTCAAGCTCGCGGCACCCCCGCTCGACGCCGATCCGGCCGCGCTCGACGTGCTTCGGGGCGCGCTCGCGGGCCGTCCGGTCTGGCTCGCCGCGAGCACCCATCCGGGCGAGGAGGCGGTGGTCGTCGAGGCGCAGCGGGCGCTCCTCGCGCGCTGGCCGGATCTGCTGCTGATCATCGCGCCCCGGCATCCGGCGCGGGGTCCCGCGATCGCGGCGGAAGCCCGGGCCCTGGGCCTGACGGTCGCGGAGCGGAGCGCCGGCCAGCCGGTCGATCCGGCGGTCGGCGTCTACCTCGCCGACACCCTCGGCGAGCTCGGGCTCTTCTATCGCCTCGCCCCCCTGGCCCTGATCGGCGGCTCGCTCGTCCCGCACGGCGGGCAGAACCCGCTCGAGGCCGCGCGCCTCGGCTGCGTCCCCCTGTTCGGCCCGCTCACCTGGAACTTCGACGAGATCACCCGCGACCTGCTGGCGCGCGACGCCGCCATCCGGGTCGGCGGGGAAGCGGCCTCGATCGCCGAAGCGGTCGGCGGGCTGCTGGCCGATCCGGCGCGGGTCGCGGCCTACGGCGAGCGGGCCCGGGATGCCGCCCTCAGCCGGCGCGAGGTCCTCGACGCCACCTGGCGGGCGCTCGCGCCGCTCCTAGACCACGAACGGATGCCGCATGCACGCTCCTGAGTTCTGGCAGCGGGACGGCGCCGCCGCCCGGCTGCTCGACCCGATCGGCCGCGCCTACGGCTTCGCCGGCCGGCTCCGACGGCGCCTGACCAGATCCCGGCGGGCGCCCGTGCCCGTGCTCTGCGTCGGCAACCTCACCGCCGGGGGCACCGGCAAGACGCCGCTCGTGATCCTGCTCGCCCGGCGTCTGGCGGACATGGGGCGGAAGCCGCACGTCCTGACCCGTGGCTACGGCGGCCGCGAGCGGGGCCCGCTTCGGGTCGATCCGGCAGCGCACGATGCGCGTGCCGTCGGCGACGAGGCGCTGCTGCTGGCCGCCGTGGCGCCGACCTGGGTCGGGGCCGACCGCCGCCGGAGCGCCGAAGCCGCGGTGGCGGCCGGCGCCGACGTGCTGGTCATGGACGACGGCTTCCAGAACCCGGCGCTGCACCAGGACCTCGCCCTGGTGGTGGTCGACGGCGAGCTCGGCTTCGGCAACCGGCGCCTGCTCCCGGCGGGTCCGCTGCGCGAGCCGCTCGGGCGCGGGCTGCGCCGCGCTGACGGGATCGTGATCGTCGGCGAGGACCGGACCGGCGCCGCGGCACGCCTCGGGTCCGCGCTGCCGTGCCTGCGCGCCCGGCTGCGCGCCGCCGCCTCGGCGCGCGACCTGATCGGCCGCCGCGCCCTCGCCTTCGCCGGCATCGGCCGGCCGGGCAAGTTCTACCAGACCCTGGAGGAGCTCGGCGTCGAGGTGGTCGAGCGGCGCGACTTCGCCGACCACCACCGCTACCGCCGGCGCCAGCTCCTGGATCTGCTGGCGCGCGCCGGCACGCTCCGCGCCTTTGCGGTGACCACCGCCAAGGATCTGGTTCGCATTCCGCCCGGGCTGCGCTACCGTTTCCGGGCGGTCGAGGTGGAGCTGGTGATCGAGCAGCCGGCCGTGCTCGACGGGCTCCTGGCGCCGCGCCTCGGCTCACGCGCCATCACCTCGTCATGAAACTGTCACCGAAGCGCCCTGTCATGACGTATTGTTAACTTGAGGATGGTGCCCGGCCGCCGCAGCGTAAGCATGTGATCCATCTCACGCAGCAGGACGTAGAGATGGACGTAGTCAGCGGGACCCCGGCCGGGAACTGGAATGCCCCCGGCCACGTTGGGTCGACATGGAGGGCCGCTCGATGGGGTTCATGGACACGCCTTCGCCCGAACGCGCCGACCGTCAGTTCATCCGCGAGTCGATGAGCACGGCGCTGCTCAGCCGGGAGCGCGAGCTCAACCTGGCGCGGGCGTGGCGGGACCAAGGCAACGAGGCGGCGCTGCACGAGCTCGTGATGGCCTATATGCGCCTCGTCGTCAGCACGGCAACCCGGTTCCGCAACTACGGGCTGCCGATGAGCGACCTGGTGCAGGAGGGCGCGGTCGGCCTGATGCAGGCGGCAGCGCGGTTCGAGCCCGAGCGGGACGTGCGGTTCTCGACCTACGCCGCGTGGTGGATCCGCTCGGCCATGCAGGACGACATCCTGCGCAACTGGTCGGTGGTGCGGACCGGCACGACCGCGGCGCAGAAGGCGCTGTTCTTCAACCTCCGGCGGCTGCGGGCGCGGATCGACGA
>DASUSF010000435.1:0-21791 GCA_036375275.1 Geminicoccaceae bacterium
AGGGCTTGCGGTCGTCTTCGCCTTCCTGCTCTATGCCGGCGAGCCGGGTGGCCTGATCGGCGAGGTGGAGACCTTCCTCGCGGTGGCGATGTCCGAGATCGGCGTGATCGAGGCGGGCGATCCCTTGCCCCCCGACCTGACCGGTCTCGCCTACCTGTTCCCCGGCCTGATGGCGAGCTCATGGCTGCTGATGACCTCCCTGAACGGGGTCCTCGCCCAGCGCGTCGCCGTCAGGCTCGGCCGCAACCTCCGTCCCGGACCGGCCTACAGCGAGCTCGAGCTGCCGCCCTGGCTGTGGATCGCGGTCGCCATCGCGGCCGGCCTGTCGCTGCTCGGCGGCAGCACCGGCTTCCTCGGCGGCGCGCTCCTGATGGTGCTGGCGGTCCCCTACCTGTTCCTCGGCCTGGCGGTGGCTCACCATGCCGCGCGCCGCTGGCCCCACCGCAGGGCTGCGCTGTTCGCCCTCTACGCCTGCCTTGTCCTGCTCGGCTGGCCAGCCCTGCTCGTGGTGCTGCTCGGCTTCATCGAGGACTGGGCGAAGCTTCGTCAGCGACTGACGTGATGGTCAAGGAGATCGATCGATGGACGTGATCCTGCTCGAGCGGGTCGAAAAGCTCGGTCAGATGGGAGAGGTGGTCAGCGTCAAGGACGGCTTCGCCCGCAACTACCTCGTGCCGCGCGGCAAGGCGCTGCGCGCGACCAAGGCCAACCGCGAGGCCTTCGAGCGCCGTCGCGCGCAGCTCGAGGCGACCAATCTGGAACGTCGGAGCGAGGCCGAGGCGCTGCGCGAGCGGGTCGACGGGATGGGGGTCGTGGTGATCCGCCAGGCCGGCGAGGGCGGCCATCTCTACGGCTCGGTCAACCCCCGCGACGTCGCGGACGCGCTCGAGGCGGAGGGCCTGACCGTCAGCCGCCAGCAGGTCCGGATGGACGCCGCGCTCAAGAGCCTCGGCGTTCACCAGGTCCGGGTCGCGCTCCACCCCGAGGTCGACGCCTTCATCACCGTCAACGTCGCGCGCAGCCCCGAGGAGGCCGAGATCCAGGCCAATCCCGAGCTCGCCGAGGCGGCCGCCCGCGCCGAGGAGGAGGCTGCGGCCGAAGCCGCCGAAGCCGGTCGCGGCGGCACCGGGCTCGCGGACGAGGACGACCTGACCGTCTGACGGCCGGGCGAAAAGGTTGGCGGTACCGGGCCGGCTTGGTGTAGACGGACCGCCTGAGCGACAGTCATCGGACCATCCATGTGTGCCGCGCGCGTCAAGAACGGTGAAGGCGACGAGAAGGTCGCCGTGGTCAAGAAGTACGCCAACCGGCGGCTGTACAACACGGCGAGCAGCACCTACGTCACGCTCGACGAGCTCAGCAAGATGGTCCGGGCCGGCGAGCAGTTCGTCGTCTACGACGCCAAGAGCGGCGAGGATCTCACCCGCTCGGTGCTCACCCAGATCATTCTCGAGGAGGACAGCAAGGGGCGGAACCTGCTGCCGATCAGCTTCCTGCGCCAGCTGATCAGCTACTACGACGACAGCCTGCGCGCGTTCCTGCCGCGCTACCTGGAGCTCAGCATGGAGAACTTCATGCGCAACCAGGAGCAGATCCGCCGCTACATCGAGGGCACCTTCGGCAGCTTCTTCCCGGTCGGGCAGTTCGAGGACATGGCGCGGCAGAACATGGCGCTGTTCCAGCGCGCCGCCAACATCTTCACGCCCGGACAGGCGGACGACGCCGGGGCGGGGGCGGAGGCGGGAGGGGCGCCTGCGGACGCGGCGACCTCACGCCAGATCGATCAGCTCAACGCCAAGATCGACGCCCTGGAGAAGCAGATCGGGGAGCTCGCCGCCAATCGCGACGAGGACCGCTAGAGCATCATCCGCTTAGGTAGAACCGCTTTTCTGAGCCATTACGCGGATAGAGATGCTCTACATATTGAGATAGAGCAGTTTTCTTCCCATGAGCGAAGGGTCTGCCTCGACTTGAAGCTGGTTCCAACTCATCGGAAACTCCTCCAGGCGCGTTCAGTCGCTCCAGCCGCTGCCGTCGTCGAACCAGGTCCCGTCCGACCAGGCGCCGGCGCGCGCCGCCGCATCGGGGACGAGGCGGCCCGCGGCCAGGACCAGCGCCAGCCGGCTGGTGCCGGTGAGCAGGCTCCGCCGGGTCATCCGCATCCGGCCGCCGGTCGCGGCCGTCCCACCCGGCGGTGGCGTCCCGCTCATCGCTGCCGTCCCAGGGTGAAGAACTCCGGGTTCGGTCGCATGCTGGTCAGCTGCGCCATGCGGTTGGAGAGGGCGAACAGCGCGACGATCGCGCCGATGTCCCAGATGTCGTCCCGCGAGAAGCCGTGCACCGCCAGCGCCTCCACGTCGTCGTCGTCGAACAGCTCCGGCGTCCGCGCGAGCTTGACCGCCGCCTTGAGCATCGCGCGCTGCCGTACCGGGAGGTCGGCCTTCCGCCAGTTGACGGCGATCTGGTCGCCGAGCAGCGGGTCCTTGCTGAAGATCCTGAGCAGCGCGCCGTGCGCCACGACGCAGTAGGTGCACTGGTTGGCGGCGCTGGTCGCCACCACGATCATCTCCTTCTCCGCCTTGCTGAGGCCGCCCTCCCGGAGCATCAGGGCATCGTAGTAGGCGAAGAAGGCCCGGAACTCGTCCGGGCGCCGGGCGAGCGCCAGGAACACGTTCGGGACGAAGCCGGTCTTCAGGACGACCTCCTGAATCCGCGCGCGGAGGTCGGGCGCGAGGTCCGCCTCGTCCGGCACGCCGAAGGCGCTGATCGGATCATCGCTCAACCGGCGGCTCCGGCGGTCACCTGGAGTAGGTGATGTAGTTGCTCCAGTAGCGCTCGATCGCGCTCAGCACCCGGTTGGTCTGGCTGAGCTGCTCCTCGTCGACCACCTCCCGGGCGAGCTGGTCGGCGTTGGTCTGGTAGAGCTGGTCGATCCGCTCGGTGAGCTCGAGCCCCTTCTCGGACACCCGGACCCGGGTCATCCGCCGGTCGTGCGGCGAGCGTTCCTGGGTCAGGTAGCCGTTCTCGACCAGCTTCTTCACGTTGTACGACACGTTGGAGCCGAGATAGTAGCCCCGTGCAGTAAGCTCGCCGACCGTCAGCTGCTCGTTGCTGATGTTCGAGAGAATCAACGTCTGCACGTTGTTGATGTCCTCGACTCCGAGCCGGTCGAGCTCGGTCTTGATGACATCGAGGAAGCGGCGGTGGAGGCGTTCGATCAACCGAATTGATTCGAGATAGCTTTGCTTCACGGTTGCCTGAGCCCTAGCTTGAGACGCGTTGTTGCCGGATTACGAGCATGACGTGGGTCGATTTGCAACCTTTGTTCCTAGTTCCCCGGACACCAGCTTGATGATTCCGGAGAAATCGAGCCCGCCGTGTCCGCCGGCGGTCATCAGGGCGTACAGGCTCCTCGCCTGGGCGCCCATCGGGGTCGCGCTGTCCGCGGCGAGCGCCGCGTCCTGCGCGAGGCGGAGGTCCTTGGCCATCATCGCGGCCGTGAAGCCGGCGGCGTAGTCGCGGTTCGCGGGCGATGACGGCACCGGGCCCGGCACGGGGCAGTAGCTGGTGATCGACCAGCACTGGCCGGACGACCGGCTGGTGACGTCGAACAGCTTCTGCGCGTCGAGGCCGAGCCGCTCCGCCAGCACGAACGCTTCCGCCACCACGATCATCGACGCGCCGAGGATCATGTTGTTGCAGATCTTGGCGAGCTGGCCGTTGCCCGCCGGGCCGGTGTGGACGATGGTCCGGCCCATCTGCTCGAGCAGGGGCCGGGCGCGCTCGAAGGTCGCTTCCTCGCCGCCGACCATGAAGGTGAGCGTCGCCGCCTCGGCCCCGGCCGAGCCGCCCGAGACCGGGGCATCGAGCATGGCGAGGCCGCGCTCCGCGGCGAGCGCGTGCAGGGCGCGCGCGGTCACGACGTCGATCGTCGAGCAGTCGATCAGGAGGGCGTCGTTCCGGACCTGGGCGAGCACGCCGCCGTCGCCGGTCAGCACCTCCCGGACGTGGCGGCCTTCCGGCAGCATGGTGATGACCACGTCGGCGCCTGCGGCGGCGCGCGCCGCGGATGCGGCCGCCACCGCGCCGGCCGCGCGGGCCGCCTCGACCGCCTGCGGCACCAGGTCGAAGGCGCGGACGACGTTGCCGGCCTTGAGGAGGTTCTGGGCCATCGGCAGGCCCATGTTGCCGAGGCCGATGAAGCCGATCTCGCTCATGCGCCCGCCTCTCCGCTCGCAAGCTCGAGATCGCCGCCGGGAAGCGGGTCGAAGAAGCGTTCCACGTCCGCCTCGCTCACGTCCTCGAGCCGGGCCGGCCGCCAGGCCGGCCGTTGGTCCTTGTCCACGATCAGGGCGCGCACGCCTTCACGGAAATCATGCCCTTCGAGGAACCTGTGGACAAGCCGGTACTCCAGGCGCATGGCATCGTCGAAGCGCCCGATCCGGCGCCCCCGCCGGAGCTGCTCGAAGGCGACCCTGAGGCTCGTCGGCGACTTCTTCCGGAGGACGGCGAGCGTCTCCTCGCCGAACTGGCTCGTCTCCTGCTCAAGATTGAGCAGGATCCCGTCGAGGCTGTTGGCTCTGAAGCAGACGTTGATCCGGTCGAGAAGGGACTCGATCGGCGCGGCCCGGGGCGGCATATTCAGTTCGCCGAGCGCGGTCGCCACCTGCTCCTCGACACGGGGACCAGGCTCGATCGCCGAGAGTCGCTGCGTGAGGTCGGGCAGGAGCGACGACGGGACGAACGCGCCCGCAATGCCGAGCGCCAAGCAATCCGCACCGGTCAGGCGGTGTCCGGTGAGGCCGAGATACATCCCCGCCTCGCCCGGCAGCCGCGGCAGCGCCCAGGTGCCGCCGACGTCCGGGAAGAAGCCGATCCCGGTCTCCGGCATGGCGAAGGTGGTCCGCTCGGTCGCGATCCGGTAGCGGCCGTGGATCGAGATGCCGACCCCGCCGCCCATCACGATGCCGTCGAGCAGCGCGATGTACGGCTTCGGGAAGTGGAACAGCCGCGCGTTCAGCCGGTATTCGGTGCGGAAGAAGCGCGCCGCCACGTCGACGCCGTGGCGCTCGACCTCCTCGGCCACCCAGCGGATGTCGCCGCCGGCACAGAAGGCGCGCTCGCCGGCGCCCTCGACGATCACCGCGGCGACCTCCGGGTCACCTTCCCAGGCATCGAGCCCCCGGTGCAGAGCCTGGCACATCCCGAGGGTCAGCGCGTTCAGCGCGCCCGGCCGGTCGAGGGTGACCAGCACGAGGCCGCCCCGCCGCTCGATCCGGATCCCGCCGTTCTGATCCGCGCCGCCGGTCATTCGGCGAGCAGCCGGCGGGCGATGATCAGCCGCATGATCTCGTTGGTCCCTTCCAGGATCTGGTGCACCCGGACGTCGCGGAGGTAGCGCTCGATCTCGTAGTCCCTGATATAGCCGTAGCCGCCGTGCAACTGCAAAGCGTCGTTGCATATTTTGAAGGCAGCGTCGGTCGCGAACCGCTTCGCCATGGCACACGCGGTGGTGGCGTCGGGAGCGGCGGCGTCGAGCCTGGCTGCCGCCCGCCAGACCATGAGCCGCGCCGCCTCCAGATCGGTCGCCATGTCGGCGAGCGTGAACTGCGGGACCTGGAAATCGGCGATGCGCCGGCCGAACTGGCGGCGCTCCAGGATGTGCGCGCGGGCGCGCTCCAGGCACGCCCGGGCCGCCCCGAGAGCGCAGGCGGCGATGTTGATCCGCCCTCCGTCGAGGCCCGCCATGGCGATCTTGAACCCCTCGCCCTCGGCGCCGATGCGGTGATCCACCGGGACCGGGCAGTCCGCGAAGATCACGGCCGCGGTCGGCTGCGAATGCCAGCCGAGCTTCTTCTCCTGCTGGCCGAAGGACAATCCGGGCGCGCCGTTCTCGACCAGGACGCAGCTGATCCCCCCCGCCCCCTCCCCGCCGGTCCGGACCATGCAGGCGTAGACGTCGCTCACCCCGCCGCCCGAGATGAACGCCTTGCTGCCGTTCAGGACGTAGCGCCCGCCGTCGCGCGACGCCCGGGTCGTCAGCGCCGCCGCGTCCGAGCCGGCGCCGGGCTCGGTCAGGCAGTAGCTCGCGAACCGCTCCATGGTCATGAGCGACGGCAGCCAGCGGCGCCGCTGCGCCTCGGTCCCGAAGCGGTCGATCATCCACGCGACCATGTTGTGGATCGAGAGGTAGGCGGCGGTCGAGGTGCAGCCGGCGGCCAGCTCCTCGAAGATGATCGCGGCATCGAGCCGGGACAGCCCCGAGCCGCCGACGTCGTCGCGCACGTAGATCCCGGCGAAGCCGAGTTCCGCCGCAGCCCGGAGCGCGGCGACGGGGAAGATGCAGCCCTCGTCCCAGGCCGCCGCATCCGGCGCCAGGTGCTGGTCCGCAAACTGCCGCGCGCTCGCCTGGAACGCGCGCTGATCCTCGTCCAGCTCGAACCCGATCACCGGCTGCCTCCGCTCGGACCGGCGGCAGGATGCCGCTTCGGCGCGCGGCTGAAAAGCGGCGCGATCTCGTTGGCAGGCGCGCGCCGCCGGCTATGATCATGGTGCAGCCGAGGACAGGATCATGAGCAGGCCGAGCTTCGCCCCCGTGAGCGGGAGCTTCCCCATCACCCGGCTCCGCCGCAACCGCGCCGACGCGTGGTCGCGACGGATGGTCGCCGAGCACCGGCTCGACGTGTCCGACCTGATCTGGCCGGTGTTCGTGATCGAGGGCCGCCGCCAGCGGGAGCCGGTCGCCTCCATGCCCGGGGTCGAGCGGCTCAGCATCGACCTCCTCCTGCCCCGGCTGGAGGAGGCGCTCCGGCTCGGCATCCCGGCGTGCGCCCTGTTCCCGGTGGTGCCGGAGGAGCGCAAGACCGCCGAGGGGGAGGAGGCGGCCAGCCGGGACAACCTGATCTGCCGCGCGACCCGGGCGATCAAGGAGGCGCTGCCGGAGCTCGGGGTGATGTGCGACGTCGCCCTCGATCCCTACACCATCCACGGCCACGATGGCCTGATGATCGACGGCGAGATCGCGAACGACCCGACCCTCGCGATCCTGACCCGGCAGGCGCTGGTCCAGGCCGAGGCCGGCTGCGACGTGGTCGCGCCCTCGGACATGATGGACGGGCGGATCGGCATGATCCGGCACGCGCTCGAGGAGGCGGGCTTCACCCACACCCGGATCATGTCCTACGCGGCCAAGTACGCCTCCGGCTTCTACGGCCCGTTCCGGGACGCGGTCGGCTCGTCCGGGACCCTGGGCAAGAAGGGCAAGGAGACCTACCAGATGGACCCGGCGAACGGCGACGAGGCGCTGCGCGAGGTCGCGCTCGATCTCGCCGAGGGTGCCGACATGGTCATGGTCAAGCCGGGCCTGCCCTATCTCGACGTGCTCCGCCGGGTGAAGGACGCGTTCGGCGTGCCGACCTTCGCCTACCAGGTGAGCGGCGAGTACGCGATGATCCAGGCGGCGGCCGGCAACGGCTGGCTCGACGGCGAGCGGGTGATGGTCGAGGCGCTGCTCGGCTTCAAGCGCGCCGGCGCCGACGGCATCCTGACCTACGCCGCGCTCGACGTCGCCCGCCGCCTCGCAGCAGCCTCCGCATAGGCGCGGCGAGCGCCCAGCCGGCTCGACGTCAGCGGCTGAGCCAGGCGCGCACCACCTCGATCTCGTCCGCCGCCATGAGCATCGGGGCGTGGCCGGTGGCGTCGATCTCGACCAGCTCCGCGCCGGGCCCGCGCCGGGTCATCTCGTCCGCGACCTCGGCCGTCAGGAGGTCGCTGTCCCGCCCCCGGAGCAGCAGAACCGGGCAGGTGATCGCCTCGTACACCGGCCAGAGGTCGATGTCGGCGGCTTCCCCGGGGCCGGAAGGGGAGCCGATCCGCTGGTCGTAGTTCAGCCCGAAGCGCCCGTCCTCGCGCCGCGCCGCGCTGTGCTCGGCGAGGTGCCGCCACTCGGCGTCGCCGAGCGGCCCGAAGCCGGCGTGCGTGGTCCGGAGGTGCTGCTCGAGCAGGTCGAGGCGGTCGAAGCGGTAGTTCTGCCCGATGTAGCTGTTGATCCGCTGGAGCGACGCCTTGGGAATGAACGGCCCGACGTCGTTCAGGATCAGCCGGCGGATCGGGCTCGCCGCGCCATGCGCCGCCACGCCCATGCCGATCAGCCCGCCCATCGAGGTGCCGAGCCAGTCCACGTCCTGGAGACCCAGGCGCTCGAGGAACTGCATCATGTGCGCGACGTAGGTCGGGAGCACGTAATGGCCGGCGTCGCGCAGCGGATCGCTCAGCCCGCGCCCGACGATGTCCGGGCAGAGGACGCGCATCGCGGGCGCCAGGACCCGGGCGAGGTGGTCGAAGTCGCGCCCGGTCCGGGTCAGGCCATGGACGCAGATCAGGGTGCGCGCGGCGTCCCGCGGCCCCCACTCGGCGTAGGCCATGCCGTAGCTCGCCTCGTCCGGCCCTTCGACCTCGATGCGACGGATCTCCATCTGGCCTCCTGCCTGGTGCGACCGCGCTCGTGGCTGCTCGAGCGCCCCTTCGGGCGGATGCCGCCGGGCCTCAGCCGAGCCCGGCATTGCGGTTTCGCCGGGCGTCGGTTAGCGAGGGCGGCACGGATCGTCAATGCAAAGCGGATCTGCCATGTCGCTGCCCGGTCTCCTCTCCGGCGTGGTGGTCGTCGACCTCACCCGGGTCCTCGCCGGCCCCTACTGCACCATGGTCCTCGCCGACCTCGGCGCCCGGGTGATCAAGGTCGAGCACCCGAACGGCGGCGACGACGCGCGCCACTACCCGCCGTTCGTCCATGACCGCTCGGCCTACTTCATGTCGCTCAACCGCGGCAAGGA
The DNA here is from genome assembly GCA_036375275.1 of Geminicoccaceae bacterium. Lineage (GTDB taxonomy): Bacteria > Pseudomonadota > Alphaproteobacteria > Geminicoccales > Geminicoccaceae > DASUSF01. Next base: position 8,832 of record DASUSF010000435.1, read on the forward strand.
GAGCATCGCGCTCGACCTCAAGCGGGAGGACGACCGGGCGACCTTCGACCGGCTGCTGCACGCGGCCGACGTGCTGGTCGAGAACTACCGGGCGGGCACGCTCGACCGGCTGGGCTACGAATGGCCCGCGCTGCACGCCCGCCACCCGCGGCTGATCCTCGCCAGCTGCTCCGGCTTCGGCGCGACCGGCCCGTACCGGAACCGCCCGGCCTACGACATGGTGGTCCAGGCGATGGGCGGGATCATGAGCCTGACCGGCCACCCCGGCGGGCCGCCCACCCGCGTCGGCACCTCGGTCGGCGACATCACGGCCGGCCTGTTCACGGCGGTCGGGATCGCCTCCGCCCTCGCCAGCCGGCACCAGACCGGCCAGGGGGTGCGGATCGACGTCGGCATGCTCGACTGCCAGCTCGCGATCCTAGAGAACGCGATCGCCCGCTACACCGCGACCGGGGAGGTGCCGGGCCCGCTCGGCGCGCGCCACCCGTCGATCGCCCCGTTCGAGGCGTTCCGGACCGCCGACGATCCGATCATCGTCGCGGCCGGCAACGACCTGCTGTTCGCGAGGTTGTGCACGAGCCTCGGGCGGAGCGAGCTGGCCGACGACCCGCGCTTCCGGACCAACCGCGACCGGGTCGAGCACCTCGACGAGCTCAGCGAGCTGATCGGCACGATCCTGCTCACCCGGCCGCGCGGCGAGTGGCTCCGCATCCTCGAGGCCGCCGGCGTGCCGTCCGGCCCGATCAACGACGTCGCCGAGGCGATGTCGGACCCGCAGATCCTGGCCCGCAACATGGTGATCGAGAGCGAGCACCCGGTCGCCGGGCCGCTCCGGATGGCGGGCAACCCGATCAAGGTCGACGGGATCGACGACCCGGCGAAGCGGCCACCGGCGCCGGAGCTCGATCAGGACCGGGCCCAGATCCTCGACGACCTGCTCGGCCGCGCTTGACCACGGCCGCCCGGCGAGGCGACCCTGCGACGGCGGTCCCGATCGCCAGGGCGCGGAGGCGCGCATGATCGAGGTCGAGCCAAGCCCGCAGATGTGGGCGGTGCTACTGCTGACCGGGCTCGCGCTGGTCGGCTACGCCCTCGAGCGGATCCCGGTCGAGCTGACCGCGCTCGCGATCCTGGGCGCGCTGCTCGTGCTGTTCCAGATCATGCCCCTCGAGAACGGCGCGCTCCCGCCGGAGGAGCTGCTGGGCGGCCTCGCCAACCCGGCGCTGGTCGCGGTGGTGGCGCTGCTCGTCATCGGCCAGGCGATGGTCAACACCGCGGCCTTCGAAGGGCTGGTCCGGCTCGGGGCCACGCTCGCCCGCGGCAGTTTTCCCCGGGCGCTGGTCATGAGTCTCGCCTCGGTCACCGGGATCAGCGCCGTCCTCAACAACACCCCGGTCGTCGTGATCTTCCTGCCGATCCTCCGCACCCTCGCCGAGCGCTTCGGCGAGCCGGCCAGCATGGTCATGATGCCGCTGTCCTTCGCCGCCGTGATGGGCGGCATGCTCACCCTGATCGGATCGTCCTCGAACCTGCTGGTCGCGGGCGAGCTGAGGGAGCTCGGCGAGACCGACCTCGGCTTCTTCTCGATCACGCTTCCGGGCGCCGTCCTGGTCACTGCCGCCGCCGCCTACATCCTTCTGGTCCTGCCGCGTCTTCTGCCGCGGCGCGGCGAGCCGGGCCTCGCGTTCGACGGCAAGCAGTTCATTGCCGAGATCGACGTGGTCGAAGGCTCGCCGCTGATCGGGGAGACCGCCCTCGGCGGGCTGTTCCCGAGCCTGACCGGCGTCACGGTGCGGCTGATCCAGCGGCACGACCGGCCGATCCTGCCGCCGTTCGAGGACGTGACCCTCGAGGCGGGCGACGTCGTCATCGTCGCCGCGACGCGCAAGGTCCTGACCGAGATGCTGACCAAGACCCAGGGCCAGGTCCTGCTCACCCCGGGCGCCCGGGCCCAGGGCGAGCGCCCGGTCCAGCGGCGCGAGCTGATGCTCGCCGAAGCCATGGTCCGGCCAGCCTCGCGCATGATCGGCCAGTCGCTCGCCTTCACCGCCTTCGATGCCCGCACCGGCTGCACCGTGCTCGGCATCCAGCGGCGCGCCCGGATGCTCCGGACGCGGCTCATGGAGCTTCGCCTGGAGCCGGGCGACGTGCTCCTGCTGCTCGCGGACCTGCCGGCGCTGGAACGGCTCCGCTCGGATCCGGACGTCCTGCTCATGGAATGGTCGGCCTCGGAGATGCCGGACGTCCGGCGGGGCCCGCTCGCGCTCCTGATCTTCGCGGGCGTGGTCCTGCCGGCGGCCCTCGGCCTGATGCCGATCGTGATCACGGCGCTGGTCGGGGCGGCGATGATGATCGCGACCGGCTGCCTCAACGTCCGCCAGGCGGCGCGCGCGGTGGACCGCCGCATCGTCCTCCTGATCGCCGCCGCCCTCGCCCTAGGCAGCGCGCTCGAGGCGACCGGCGGCGCCGCCTGGCTCGCCGGGGTGATGATCGACATCATGGCCGGGGCGGCCCCGGCCGCGGTCCTGTCCGCCTTCTTCCTGCTGATCGCGATGCTCACCAACGTGCTCAGCAACAACGCCTGCGCGGTCCTGTTCACGCCGATCGCGGTCAACCTCGCGGGCGGCCTCGGCGCCCCGGTGTTCCCCTTCGCGCTGGCCGTGATCTTCGGCGCGAACTGCTCCTTCGCCACGCCCTTCGGCTACCAGGTCAACCTCCTGATCATGGGGCCCGGCCAATACCGCTTCCTCGACTTCGTGCGCGCGGGCCTGCCCCTGATCCTGATCCTCTGGCTGGTCTTCAGCGCCTTCGTGCCCTGGTACTACGGCCTGTGAGCCGCCCGCGCCGCAGGAACGACGAGCCGTGACCGGCCTCGAGCCGAGCCTGCAGATGTGGCTGACCCTCGCGCTCGCGGGCGCCGCGATCGTCGCCTACGCGAGCGAGCGGGTCTCGATCGAGCTGACCTCGGTCGCCATCCTGGCGGCCCTCCTGCTGCTGTTCTACGCCCTGCCGCTGCCCGAGGTGGCGGGGCGGCCGGCCCTGGACACGGGCCAGCTGCTGGCGGGCTTCGGCAACCCGGCGCTGGTCGCGGTCGTGGCGCTCCTCGTGATCGGCGAAGCCATGGTCAGCACGCGGGCGCTCGAGGGCGTCGCGCGCCGGCTGATGGCGCTCTCCGGGCAGAGCTTCGGCCGGGCGCTCGGGCTCAGCCTGCTCGGCGCCGCGGTCAGCAGCGCCTTCCTCAACAACACGCCGATCGCGGTGATCTTCATCCCGATCCTGCTCGCGATCGCCGGTCACTACGGCCACTCCCCGTCCCGGGTCATGCTGCCCCTGAACTACATCGTGATCCTCGGCGGCATGACCACCCTGATCGGCTCGTCGACGAACCTCCTGGTGTCCGGCGCGCTGATCCGGATCGATCAGCCGCCGCTCCGGCTGTTCGACCCGACCATCCCCGGGCTGGTGCTCGCGGCCGCGGGCATCGCCTACGCCCTCTTCGTCCTGCCCCTGCTCCTGCCGAAGCGGGAGGCGCGGGGCGTCGCCTCGTACGACGACGGCCGGCATTTCGTGACCGAGCTCGATCTCCGCCCGGACTCGGCGCTGGTCGGCACGGTGGTGCGGGAGGCAGGGCTCGCCGCCGACCCCAAGGTGCGGGTGCGTCTGGTGCGCCGCGGCGACCAGATCCTGCTGCCGCCGTTCGGCGACCTCCGCCTCGAGGCCGGCGACGTGCTCCTGTTCAACGCCACCCGCGAGGCGCTGAGCACGATGCTGAGCCAGGGCGCGGACGGCCTCGGCCCGGGCACGGCCGCGTCAGGCGAGCGGCCGCGCTTCGCCGATCAGGTTCTGGTCGAGGCGATGGTCAAGCCGACGTCGCGAATGGTCGGCAGCACCCTCGACCTCACCAACTTCGCGGCCCGGAGCGACTGCACGGTCCTTGCGGTGCGCCGGCGGGCGCGGCTGCTGCGGGCGCGCCTGTCCGAGCTCCGCTTCGAGCCGGGGGACGTGCTCCTGCTCGTGGGCCGCTCCGACACGATCGAGCGACTGCGGGCCGACCCCGACGTCCTGCTCATGGAGTGGTCGGCGAGCGAGGTGCCGGACGTGCGGCGCGGCCCGCTCGCGCTCCTGATCTTCGGCGCCGTGGTCGTGCCGGCGGCGCTCGACCTCGTGCCGATCGTGATCAGCGCGCTGCTCGGCGTGCTCGCCCTGATCACGACCGGCTGCCTCAACATCCGCCAGGCGATCCGGGCGATCGACCAGCGGATCATCCTGATGATCGCGGCGGCGCTGGCGCTCGGCACCGCCATGGAGGCGACCGGGGGCGCCGCCTGGCTTGCCGCGCAGGTGATCGCCATCATGGCCGGCGCCTCGCCGGCCGCGATCCTCTCCGCCTTCTTCCTGCTGATCGCCGTGCTCACCAACGTGCTCAGCAACAACGCCTGCGCGGTCCTGTTCACGCCGATCGCGGTCAACCTCGCCGCCGGCCTCGGCGCTCCCGTCTTCCCGTTCACGCTGGCCGTGATCTTCGGCGCCAACTGCTCCTTCGCCACCCCCTTCGGCTACCAGGTCAACCTCCTGATCATGGGGCCGGGGCAATACCGGTTCGTAGATTTCATGCGCGCGGGCGTCCCGCTGATCCTGATTATCTGGCTGGTCTTCACCATCTTCGTGCCATGGTACTATGGCCTCTGAGACCGCTCCGGGCCCGCGCATGAAGGCGCTCTTCAGCACCGACCTCGCGCCCTGCCCCTATCTTGCCGGCCGGTCCGAGCGGCGGCTGGTCAGCGTGCTCGCCGGCCCCGACCCGGACGCCGATCACGACCGCCTGCTGCGCGGCGGCTTCCGGCGCTCGCAGCGCTTCGCCTACCGGCCCGCCTGCCCCGGCTGCACCGCCTGCGTCCCGGTCCGGATCCCGGTCGCGCGGTTCACCTTCACGAGGTCCTGGCGGCGGATCCTGCACCGCAACGGCGATCTCGCAGCACGCGAGCGCCCGCCGCACGCGACGGAGGAGCAGTATCTGCTGTTCGAGCGCTACCTGAACGGCCGCCACGACCAGAGCGGCATGACCGACATGACCTTCGACGACTACCAGGCGATGGTCGCGGAAACCAGCGTGACCAGCCATCTGGTCGAATGGCGGGATCCGGGCCACCGGCTGATGGCGGTGAGCCTGACCGACCGGACCCGGCACGCGCTGTCCGGGGTCTACAAGTTCTTCGAGCCCGACGAGTCCAGGCGCTCGCTCGGCAGCCACATCATCCTCTGGCACGTCGAGCGGGCGCGCGAGCTCGGCCTCGACCACGTCTACCTCGGCTACTGGATCGCCGAGAGCCCGAAGATGGCCTACAAGGCGCGCTTCCAGCCGCTCGAGCAGCTCACGCCCCACGGCTGGCGGCCGCTCCCGCCGGTCGCCGCGGCGGCCGACGCGCTCCCGGCAGAACGCCCGGACAAGCCCTGAGCCGCCCGCGGCCCGGCGATCTTCGAGGTCCTGCTCCGCCCGGCGGCGGCCTGGCTGCGCGGCCGCCCCTTCCCGCTCGGTCGTCCCGAACCGGGTCAGCCCTGCAGCGCGTTGACCATGCGCCGGACCAGGCTCCGCGGCGCGAGGCGCAGCGCGGCGACACCGAGCCGGCCGGCGAGCTCGGGGATCACGATCACGTCGCCGCGCCGGAACGCGCGGTGGCCGGCCAGGGCGATGCGGGCCGCGTCCGCGGCGCGGAGCCGGAGCACCTTGCTGTCGTTCATGCCGGCGATGTCGGCGAACTCGGTCGCGACGGGACCCGGCGCGAGCACGGTCGCGGTGACGCCGGTGCCCCGGAGTTCCTCGGCCAGGGCCTCGGTGAACGACAGGACGAAGGCCTTGGTGGCGTAGTAGACCGCCATCCGCGGCCCCGGGAGGAAGCCGGCCTGCGAGCCGACGTTCAGGATCCCGCCGCGGCCGCGCGCCACCATCGCCGGCAGCAGCCGCAGGCTCAGGTCGACCAGGGCGGCGACGTTGACCTGGACCATGTCGAGCTGGCGGGCCGGGTCGAGCTCGACCAGACGGCCGCGCCCGCCGAAGCCGGCGTTGTTCACCAGGACGTCGATCCCGATCCCGCGCTCGGCGAGGTCGGCCGCGATCCGCTGGCCGGCGCCCTGCTCCGCGAGGTCGGCCGGCAGAACCGTCACCTCGGTCCGGTGCCGCGTGCGAAGCTCATCCGCGAGCGCCCGGAGACGGTCCGCCCGGCGGGCGACGAGGACCAGGCCGGCGCCGTCCCGCGCGAAGCACCGCGCGAGCTCGGCCCCGATACCGGCCGATGCGCCCGTGACCAGGACCGTCTCGCTCGCCCGTGGACCCGTCATGCCCCGACCTCCGCACGACGCCGCATTTACCGGTCCCCGCCCGCGCCGCTACCATGGCGCGGGAACCGCAGCAAGCAGGCATCATGCCGGGTCATCGCCACCACGCCGCCTACCGGGCGTTCGTCGTGCACCGGGTTTCCGGGCTCGGCCTCGCCCTGTTCCTGCCGCTGCACTTCGTGACCCTCGGCCTCGCGCTGGAGAGCGCGTCGGCGCTCGATGCCGCGCTCCGCTGGACCGACCACCCGCTGCTCAAGCTCAGCGAGCTCTGCCTCGTCATCCTGCTCGCGGTGCACCTCGCGGGTGGCCTCCGCCTCCTGGCGCTCGAGTTCCTCGGCTGGACGCCCCGGCAGCACACCTGGATCGCCCTGGCGTTCGGCTTCGCCCTCGCAGCCGGCCTCGCCTTCTCTCTCAACCTCTCGATCTAAAGTTAGGTTAGAGACAGCTTTTATCCGTCCAGGCGGCCGCGGGTCTGCCGAGGTGAGGCCGGTCGGGCGGCGCGCCGGGAAGCGCCGCTATCCTCCGCCTGCTGCGAGGGGCGGGAAGCCCGCCCGCATGTAGGTGATGATCTGCCAGATCTGGTCCTGGCTCAGCGTGTCCTTGAAGGCCGGCATGTCGGTCTGGAACGGTTCGCCGCCTTCGGAGATCGCCCAGAGCAGATACGCGTCCACGGCATCCGGCATCCGGATCAGGTGCGCCAGCAGCGCCGGGGACGGCGAGAGCGCGAGCCCGGCGTCGCCGTGACCCGTGCCGGAAGCATCGTGGCAGGAGGCGCAGTTCTCAGCGTACAGGGCACCGCCGGCCCGGACCGTCTCCGGCGTCCTGCTCAAGGGATTGCTCGCGTCGCGGTAGTCCGGGGGCGCGCCGCTCTGCATGAAGGTCCAGTGCCGGGTCATCCGCCAGCGGAGGCTCCTGTCCATCTGGTCGGGCTGCCACGCGTCGCGCCGGGTCCAGCCCGGATCCCACATGTCCCAGCCGAGGGGCGGGTCCAGGAGCTGACCGTCCGCCGCGCCCGGAACCAGCGCCTTGACGAGCGCAAGGCTCAGGGTCGCGAGGACGATCGCGGCCACGGGTGCTGTGGAACGTCGGGACATGCTTCGCTCCGCGATTCGTCCAGGCTGCCGGGCAAGCCCCGGGCGGCGGTTGTTCTGCGCGGTTCGCTATCCTTCGGCAAGGGGAGGTCGAGCCGGCCTCAGTGAAAATCGCGGCTCTTGAAGCCCCTGACCTTGCCGCTCTCGTGGGGGTGTCGGCGCTCGTCGGGAGCGGGCCGGGTGTTCCGGGTGTTGCGCTTGACCTCGTCGGCACGCGCCAGCGGGGCCGGAACCAGATGCGGATGGCTCCGGTAGTGGTCGATGTCGCGCGGGCGCCAGAGCGGGTCCCTGGGATCGGGGCCGCCGGACGACTTGCCGTGATCGGCATGGGCGAGCGTGGCGTCGAACGGCGGCGCCTGCGGCGAGGTCCGGGACCGGCGGTCGTTCGGCCGCTTGACCCGGTCGGCGCGCGCCACCGGCGCCTCGATCTCGGCCGAGCTCAGCCCGCGCAGCAGGTCGGTCCGGTCGGCGAGGTGGCCGGCGACCACGTGGATCACGAGGCCCTCCTTCTGGACCTTGCCCTGGACCGCCATCATCTGGGAGCCGAGGACCACCCGGCGGAAGCGCTCGAACACCCTCGGCCACACCACGAGGTTGATCACGCCGGTCTCGTCCTCGAGGGTGACGAAGATCACCCCGCTCGCGGTGCCCGGCCGCTGGCGCACCAGGACCAGGCCCGCCGCCTCGACCCATCGGCCGTCCTCGATGCGCGCGAGGTCCTCGGCGCGGATCGTCCGCTTCGGCAGCCGCGGCCGGAGCAGGGCCAGCGGATGGGTCCGGAGCGTGAGCCGGAGCGTGCGGTAATCCTCCGCGACATGCTGGCCCGTGCTCATCGGCGGCAGGTCGACGGCCGGCTCGGTCCCGGCGCTCGCAGCGTCCGCCCAGGCGAACAAGGGCGGCGGGTCGAGCTCGCGGCCGGTCCCATCCAGCCCGATCGCGCTCCAGATCGCGCCCCGCCGGTCCAGGCGCATCGAGCCGAAGGCGTCGGCCCGGGCGAGCCGGTCGAGCGCACCCTGGCCGATCCGGGCGCGGGTGCGCAGGTCCCCGAGATCGTGATAGCCCCTCCCGCGCGCTTCGACCAGCCGGCGCATCTCCTCCTCCTTCAGCCCCTTGACCTGCCGGAAGCCGAGGCGGAGGGCGAACCGCCGCGCCCGGTCGCCGCGTCCGTCCGCGGGCGGCGTGGCCGAAGGGTCCGCCGACGCCGTCGGCTCGAGCGTGCAGTCCCACGCGCTGGCGTTGACGTCGACCGGGCGCACCGTGACGCCGTGGTCCTTGGCGTCGCGGACGATCTGCGCCGGGGCGTAGAAGCCCATGGGCTGGCTGTTGAGGAGCGCGGCCGCGAACACCTCGGGGTAATGACATTTGATCCAGGACGAGACGTAGACCAGGAGGGCGAAGCTCGCGGCGTGGCTCTCCGGAAAGCCATAGGTGCCGAAGCCCTCGATCTGCCGGAAGCACTTCTCGGCGAAGTCGCGCTCGTAGCCGTTCAGGACCATGCCTTCGATGAAGCGCGCCCCCAGCCGGTCGATCGTGCCGGCCCGCTTGAAGGTCGCCATGGCGCGGCGCAGCCGGTCGGACTCCGATGGCGTGAAGCCCGCGCCGATGATCGCGATCTTCATCGCCTGCTCCTGGAACAGGGGCACGCCGAGGGTCTTCTCGAGCACCCCCTTGAGCTCGTCCGACGGATAGGAGACGGGCTCGAGCCCCGCCCGGCGGCGGAGGTAGGGGTGGACCATATCGCCCTGGATCGGGCCGGGACGGACGATCGCGACCTCGACGATCAGGTCGTAGAAGCAGGTCGGCTTGAGCCTGGGCAGCATGGTCATCTGCGCCCGGCTCTCGACCTGGAACACGCCGATCGAATCGCCGCGGCCCAGCATCTCGTAGACTTCGGGGTCTTCGGGCGGCACGTCCGCGAGCCCGAGCCGCCGGCCGTGGTGCTCCTCCAGGAGCTCGAAGGCCTTGCGGATGCAGGTCAGCATGCCGAGGCCGAGGACGTCGATCTTGAGGATGCCGAGCGCGTCCAGGTCGTCCTTGTCCCACTCGACGAAGGTGCGATCGGGCATGGCGGCGTTCACCACCGGCACCACCTGGTCGAGCCTGGAGCGGGTCAGCACGAAGCCGCCGACGTGCTGCGAGAGGTGCCGGGGAAACCCGATCAACTCGCGCGACAGCCTGACCGCGAGCGCGATCCGGGGCTCCTCCGGGTCCAGGCCGCGCTCCTCGAGGTCGCGCCCGGCCACACCATCGTTGCTCCAGCCCCAGATCGAGCCGGCGAGCCCGCCGACCACGTCGGCCGAGAGACCGAGCGCCTTGCCGACCTCGCGGATCGCGCTCCGGGTCCGGTAGTGGATCACGGTCGCGGCGATCCCGGCGTGCTCGCGGCCGTACTTCCCGTAGATGTACTGGATCACCTCCTCGCGCCGCTCGTGCTCGAAGTCGACGTCGATGTCCGGCGGCTCGTTGCGCTCGGCTGAGACGAAGCGCTCGAACAGGAGGTCGAAGCGCCCGGGGTCGACCGCGGTGATGCCGAGGCAGTAGCAGACCGCGGAATTGGCCGCCGAGCCCCGGCCCTGGCAGAGGATGCCGCGCGAGCGGGCATAGCGGACGATGTCGTGGACGGTGAGGAAGTAGGGCGCGTAGTCGAGCTCCTCGATCAGCCGGAGCTCGTGCCGGAGCAGGTCCCGGACCTTGGCCGGTACGCCGGCCGGATAGCGCTCGGCCGCGCCTTCGAAGGTCAGCCGCTCCAGCCAGCCCTGGACCGTGAGCCCGTCCGGCGGGGCGTCGATCGGGTAGTCGTAGGCGAGCTCGTCGAGCGAGAAGCGGCAGGCGCGCACGATCTCGGCCGTGCGCGCGACGGCCTCCGGCCAGTGCCGGAACAGCCGCGCCATCTCGGTCACGGGCTTGAGATGCCGCTCGGCGTTGGCGAGCAGGCGGAGACCGGCCTCGTCGATCGTGCACTTCTCGCGGATGCAGGAGAGGACGTCCTGGAGCGGGCGCCGCTCGGGCGTGTGGTAGAGCACGTCGCCGGTCGCGACCAGCGGCGTCCGGTGCCGGACGGCGAGCGCGGCGAGGCGCTCGATCCGGGCCCGGTCGTCGCCGCGATAGAGGAACTGGGCGGCGAGGTAGGTCCGGCCCGGTGCAGCCGAGCGGAGCGCGGCCAGGAAGCGCTCGAATGCCGGGTCGGGGACCGGCGGCGGCAGGGCGATCAGGATCTGCCCCTCGGCGTGCTCCAGGACGTCGTCCAGCCAGAGCGCGGCGAGCCCTTTCTCGACCCGGCGCTGGGCCTTCGAGATCAGCTGCGACAGCCGCCCGTAGGCCGCGCGGTCGGTCGGAAAGCAGAGCAGCGATGCGGCCGCGCCACGGGCTTCGGCACCGCGACCCGCCGGCGCCGTCCTGCCGTCCGCCCGGTCGAACGGCCCGGAGACGATCCGCTCCTTCCGGGGCGGCGGGGAGTCGTCGGCCAGCAGGTCGAGGCGGGCGCCGACGACCAGCCGCAGGCCCACCTCCCTGGCCGCGCAGTGCGCCCGGACCACGCCCGCGAGCGTGTTGCGGTCGGTGAGCGCGATCGCGTCGAGCCCGAAAGCGTGCGCCTGCAGCACCAGCTCCTCCGGATGCGACGCCCCGCGCAGGAACGAGAAGTTGCTGGTGACCTGAAGCTCGGCATAGCTCATCGCGATCTTCAACCTCAGGTCAATGCTGACGGGCACTCGGCAACGAGGCGGTGGAGCCCCGCGACGTCGACTTGCTCATGATCCGGTCCCGGGCCTTCGTGGCGGGGCGGCCTTGGAGAGCACTATGCCCCGATCGACGTGTCGTTGGAATGGAGCAGCGTCTGCCTGAGCCCCGCGCCGACGACACCCGCAACAGAAGATAGGCGATGCAGAGGAGCTGCAGCCGCGACCGGACGCCGCCGGATCAGGGCTCGGGAAGCGAGAGCGGCGCCAGATCGTCGAATCGATCACCGGGTCCCGGATTATCGGCATGGGTGCCGCCGCCGAGGTGGTGGACGATGCCCCAGACCGCGTTGAGCGCGGTGGTCGTGGCCCCCTCGACCCAGCCCGGTATCCAGCCGACGTCGTCGCCGGCGAGGAAGATGCCGCGGTGCTCGGGCGGCATCTCGTCCTGCATGAAGTGGCAGTACATGCGGCGGTGGTAGCGGTAGTGGCCGGGCATCGCGGCCTTGAACGCGCCCAGGAAGTTCGGGTCGTCCTCCCAGGAGACGGTGATCGGGTCGCCGATGATGTGGCGGCGGATCCCGGCCTTCGGGTAGATCGCCTCGAGCGCCCCCAGCGCCAGCTCGACCCGCTGGTCGACCGGGAGCGGCAGCATCTTGAGCGCGTCGTTGTTCCAGGCGTAGGACAGGCAGATCACTCCCGGCTGGTCGTCGCCGAGGTCGAACAGGTAGGTGCCGCGGGTCAGACGGTCGGTGAGGGTCATGCTCATCACGTCGTGGCCGGTCTCGGGATCGCGGTCCTTCCAGAACGGCCGGTCGACCATGACGAAGGTCTTGGAGGACTGGGCGTAGCGGGTGCGGTCGAGGCCCATCCACAGCCGCGGGTGGAACAGGCTCTCGTCGGTGCTGATGTGGGTGGTCAAGAGCCAGCTCTGGCAGGTCACCAGCACGGCCTCGTAGGCGCGCCGGTCGCCCCAGCGGTCGACCACCGTGATCCGCCCGTCGCTTCGCCGCTCCAGCCGCGTCACACCAGGACGGGTGGCGCCGCCGTGGAGCGTGTGCAGCGAGGTCCCCCCGGGCCAGTGCACCGGCTTCTCCGGCGCGTCCTGCCAGATGCGGCGTGGCACCTGCTCGACCCCGCCGACCACGAAATGCTGGTCCTCGTCGCAGTTGGTGTAGACCACGCGCAGGATCTCGAGCATCGAGTTGCCGAAGTCGGTATCCCAGCCGCCGGTCCCGAACCCGACCTGGCCGAACACCTCGAGATGGCGGAACGAGTGCTCGCGGAACGCCTTCGAGGTGGCGATGAAGCCGTAGAAGGAGCGGTCGTCCCAGACCGGCACCAGCGGGTCCCAGATCTCCTTGATCGCGCGCACGTCGCGGGCCGCCAGCGCAGCCTGCATGCGCTCGAAGCTCGCGTGCTCCTCGAGCGCGTCGTACCAGGCATCGGCGACCTCGCGGAGCAGGGGCGGGAGGTCCTCTCCGGTCCGGGCGTGGATCGGCTGGCCGTCGAGGTCGATAACGGTGCTCGGCGTCGCTGCGACCAGGGGGTTGGGGAACGGCCGGGTCTCGAGCCCGAAGCGGTCGAGGTAGTGGTAGAAGGTGGTCGAGCCCTTGGGAAAGCGCATCCCGCCGAGCTCCGCGACGACATGACCGCCGGCCGCCTTGAACGGCTCGGAGTGGAGCCGGCCGCCGAGCCGCCGGCTCTCGTAGACTACTGGCTTCAGGCCCAGCTTCATGAGCTCGTAGGCGGCGGTGATCCCGGCCATGCCGGCGCCGACCACCGCGACCTCGGTCCCGTGCTTCTCGGGGGGCACGCTGCCGAGCCCCGCAGGGTGGGTCAGCCAGTCGTCGAAGGCG
>DASUSF010000436.1:0-9117 GCA_036375275.1 Geminicoccaceae bacterium
GACGCGAGTGCCGCGGCGGCGCCCGGCGGGTCGGCCCCGAGCATCGGCCAGGCGACGCCCAGGAAGTCCGCGCCGGCGGCGCGGAGCCGGGCCGCGGCGGCAGGTTCGGGCGGGCTCGAAAGCGCCAGCGACGGCAGGACCATCAGCTCCGACCACCAGGCGATGACCTCGAGCAGACGCTCGCTCACCGCGTGATCCGACCCGCCGAACGCGACGAAGTCGGCGCCGTCCTCGCCCGCCACCATCGCCGCGTGGCGGGAGACGCCGACCCGCGCGCCCACCAGGGCGGTCGCCCCGAGCTGCCGGCGGGCCGCCCCGACGCCGGCCGCATCGTCGAGCAGGACCCCGTCCGCCTGCAGCGCCCGCCCGCCGTCCAGCGACGCCGCGAACGCCGCGACGCCGGCGGCGCGGCAGGCCGACCTCAGCGTCGCGGCGGCGTCGTCCGGAAGCAGCACGCCGACCGTCACGCCGAGCGCGAGCACCGCTTCCAGCCCGGCTCCAGGGTCCGGGCCGGCGTCCGGCGGCACGATCAGGAACAGGCCGTTAGCGGCCTCCGCCGGATCGACCGCCGCGTCGTCCCGAGCGCTCACGCCTCGTCGAGATAGATCTTGATCACCTCGTCGAGCAGGGCCAGGGCCTCGGGCTTCGGCCGCCGGAAGCTGTTCCGGCCGATGATCGAGCCCGAGCCGCCGCCGTCCCGGATGCCGCGGATCTCGTTGAGGAGCCCTTCGGTGGTCGTCGCCTCACCGCCCGAGAACACGACGAGCCGCTTGCCCGCGAAGGCGCAGTTCATGACATGACGCACCCGCGCCGCGAGCGTCGAGCGATCGATGTCCTCGGCCTCGTAGACCTTCTTCGCGGCGTCCAGATCGAGCTCGTCGCTCGGCGGCTTGACCTTGATGATGTTGGCGCCCATCAGCGCCGCCATGTGCGCCGCATAACCGCAGATGTCGAGCGCGGTCTCGCCCTCCTTGCTGACCTTGCCGCCGCGTGGATACGACCAGACCACGGCCGCGAGGCCGCAGGACTTCGCCTCGCGGATGATCTCGCGCAGTTCCTCCATCTGGTCGTAGCAGGCGTCCGAGCCCGGATAGATGGTGAAGCCGACGCCGACGCAGCCGAGCCGCAGCGCGTCCTTCACCGAGGCCGTGACCGCCTGGTCGGGCGCCGTCGCCGCCAGCGAGTTGGCGCTGTTCATCTTGAGGATGGTCGGGATCTGGCCGGCATAGGTGTCGGCGCCCTGCTCGAGCAGCCCGAGCGGCGCCGCGTAGCCCGACAGGCCGGCGTCGAGCGCCAGCTGGTAGAGGTAGTGCGGGTCGTAGGCCGGCGGGTTGGCGGCGAAGCTCCGCGCCGGCCCGTGCTCGTAGCCCTGGTCGACCGGCAGGATGACCAGCTTGCCGGAGCCGGCGAGGCGCCCGGTCATCAGGAGCCGGGCGAGGTTGCCTTTGACGCCCGGGTTGTCGCCTTCGTACCAGGACAGGATCTCCTTGACCTTGGGCGTGATCTGCATCGGCGAGAGCTCCTTCGGCGTTGGGGCGGCAGCTTCTGGCCCAGGGCGCGGCGCCGGCGCCGCCGTGAGTCTGGACAGCCGGGACAGGATGCGGGCGCGGTCGTCGTCCGGCTCGAGCGCCACCACCTCCGGCACGCCCGGCTCATGACGCAGCACCGCGCCGACCTGACCGGCCATGTCGGCCAGCCGCTGGAATAGCTCCAGAGGGCCGGTGTAGGCAAGCTTGCGGCAGCCGGTCCTGAGGCCGGCCATGACCAGCCCGGCATCGTCGCCGCAGTCGACCAGCAGCCCGCGCCCGACCAGCGCCTCGAGCGCGTGCAGGTAGCCGACCCCGGCATACGCGGCGGCATCCGGCGCGCTCCGGAGCTCGACCTCGACGCCGAGCTCGCGCGCGACCTCGACCACCGCCCGCGCCTGCTCGAGATGGTGGACCGTCACCTGCATCCCGGTCTCGAGGTGCGGCGCTCCGGGCTGGCCGACCGTGAGGCGCGGCGGACGCGGAGCAGCGCGCCGGAGGTGGCCGCCTCAGCCTTTCGCGGCGAGGGCCGCGACGCCCGGCAGCTCCTTGCCCTCGAGCCACTCGAGGAAGGCGCCGCCCGCGGTCGAGGCGAAGGAGAAGTCGTCGAGCACCCTGGCGTGCCGCAGCGCCGCGAGCGTGTCGCCGCCGCCCGCGACCGAGAGCAGGCCGCGCTCGCGGGTGAGCCGCGCGACCTCCTTCGCGATCGCGGTGGTCCCCTGGTCGAACGGCTGCAGCTCGAAGGCGCCGAGCGGCCCGTTCCAGACCACCGTCCGGCAGTCGCCGAGCCGGCGCGCGAAGGCCGCTTCGCTGTCCGGCCCGATGTCGAGGATCATCGTGTCCTCGGGCGTCCGCTCGACCGGATGGACCTCCGCCCCGCTCCCCTCCTTGAACTCCTTCGCGGTCCGCCCGTCGGTCGGGAGCAGGATCTCGCAGCCCCGCTCCCGGGCCTTGGCCATGATCTCGCGCGCGGTGCCGACCATGTCCGCCTCGGCGAGCGAGCGGCCGATCCCGGTGCCTCCTGCGAGGATGAAGGTGTTCGCCATGCCGCCGCCGAGGATCAGGACGTCGGCCTTCTCGATCAGGTTCGAGAGCAGGTCGAGCTTGGTCGAGATCTTGGCGCCGCCGACCAGCGCCGCGACCGGCCGCTCGGGGCGGGTCAGCGCCTTTTCCAGCGCCTCCAGCTCGGCCTGCATCAGACGCCCGGCGTAGGCCGGGAGCCGCTCGGCGAGCCCGACCACGGAGGCGTGCGCCCGGTGCGAGCAGGAGAAGGCGTCGTTGACGTAGACCTCGCCGAGGGCCGCCAAGGCGTCGGCGAATTCCGCCTCGTTCTTCTCCTCGCCAGCGTGGAAGCGGAGGTTCTCGAGCAGCACCACCTCGCCCGCGCCGAGGCGGCGGACCGCGCGCTCGGCGGCGTCGCCGATGCAGTCCTCGGCGAAGGCGACGCGGGCCCCCAGCGCATCCCCGAGCGCCGCCGCGACCGGCTCGAGCGACATCGAGCTCTCGCGCTTGCCCTTGGGCCGCCCGAGATGGGCCAGCACCACGACCTTCGCCCCCTGCTCGCGCAGGTCGCGCACCGTCGGCAGGATGCGCTCGATCCGGGTCGGATCGGTGACCCGGCCGTCCTTCATCGGCACGTTGAGGTCGAGCCGGACCAGCACGGTCCGGCCCCGGGCGTCGAGATCGTCGAGGGTCTTGAACGCGGCCATGGATGCGGTTCTGCGCTTCGGGTGGGTCCGGGGCCGGACCCGGCGGGCACCCCCGCCGGCCCCTGCCCGCGGGAAATCAGGCCTGGCCGCCCATGAGCGCGGCGACGTCGGCCATGCGGCAGGAGAAGCCCCACTCGTTGTCGTACCAGGACGCGACCCGGACCAGGTTGCCCTCGATCACCTTGGTCGCGGAGAGGTCCGCGGTCGAGCTGTGCGGGTCGTGGTTGAAGTCGATCGAGACCAGCGGCGCGTCGTGGGTGTTGAGCACGCCCTTCATCGGGCCCTCGGCGGCCGCCTTGAGGGCCCCGTTGACCTGCTCCCTGGTCACCCCCTCGCGCTCCGGCACGAAGGTGAAGTCGACGATCGAGACGTTCGGGGTCGGGACCCGGAACGCGACGCCGTCGAGCTTGCCCTTGAGCTGCGGCAGCACGAGGCCGACCGCGCGCGCCGCCCCGGTCGAGGTCGGGATGATCGAGAGCGTGGTCGCCCGCGCCCGGTGCAGGTCCTTGTGGAACACGTCCAGCAGGTTCTGGTCGTTGGTGAAGCTGTGGATCGTGGTCATGTGGCCGTGGCGGATGCCGAAGGCGTCGTGCATCGCCTTAGCCACCGGGGCGAGGCAGTTGGTCGTGCAGGACGCGTTCGAGACCACCTTGTGCGCGGCCTCGAGCTTGTCGTGGTTGACCTTGTAGCAGACCGTGATGTCGGCGCCCTCGGACGGTGCCGAGACCAGGACCCGCTTGGCGCCGGCGTCGAGGTGCTTGGCCGCGGCGTCCCGCTTGGTGAAGATGCCGGTGCACTCCATCACCACGTCGACCCCGAGATCGCCCCACGGCAGGCCCGCGATGTCGCGCTCGGCCAGGACCCGGATCGGGCCGGTGCCGCAGTCCATGGTGTCGCCCTCGAGCTGCACCCGGCCGGGGAAGCGGCCGTGGACGGAGTCGTACCGGAGCAGATGCGCGTTGGTCTCGGGCGGTGCCAGATCGTTGATCGCGACGACCTGGATGTCGCTCCGCCCCTGCTCGACGATCGCACGCAGGACGTTGCGGCCGATCCGGCCGAACCCGTTGATGGCGACACGAACGCTCACAGGACGTCTCCCTCAGCACGGATTTGGAATGGGTCGAGCATGCAGATAGGGGCTCGACCGGCCTTGCGCTAGGTCAATAGGCGCCGCGCCCGGGCCACCACCGCCTCGGCGGTGATGCCGAAGCGGGCGTAGAGCTCCGCGGCCGGCGCCGAGGCGCCGAAGCCGGTCATGCCGACCACGTCGTCCTCCGCCGCGACGTAGCGGGTCCAGCCGAAGGGCGAGGCCGCCTCGACCGCGACCCGCGGGGCGCTGCCCAGGACCTCGGCCCGGTACGCCCGGTCCTGCTCCTCGAACAGCTCGAAGCACGGCAGCGAGACCACGGCGGTGCCGATGCCGTCCGCCTGCAGGCGCTCGCGCGCCTCGACCGCGAGCATCACCTCGGTGCCGGTCGCCAGCAGCGTCACCCGGCGCGGCCCCTCGGCCTCGCGCAGCACGTAGCCGCCCCTGGCGCAGAGGTTCTCGGCCTCCGCCTCGAGCCGGAGCGGGACCACGTTCTGGCGCGACAGGATCATCGCGGACGGGCCGTCGGCGCGCGCCAGCGCCAGCGCCCAGCATTCCGCCGCCTCGATGCCGTCCGCCGGGCGGAGCACCCAGAGCCCAGGCATGGCGCGCAGCGCCGCCAGGTGCTCGACCGGCTGATGGGTCGGGCCGTCCTCGCCGAGCCCGATCGAATCGTGGGTGAAGACCATGAGGGTACGGGTCTTGCTCAGCGCCGCGATCCGGATCGCCGGCCGACAGTAGTCGGAGAAGATCAGGAAGGTGCCGCCGTAGGGGATGACGCCGCCGTGCAGCGCCATGCCGTTCATCGCCGCGACCATGCCGTGCTCGCGCACGCCGTAGCGCACGTAGCGGGCGGCCGGGTCCTCCGGCGTCATGGATTCCATGACCTTGGTCTTGGTGTTGTTGGACGGCGTCAGGTCGGCCGAGCCGCCGACCATCTCCGGCACCGCCGCGGTGAAGACCTCGAGCGCCCGCTGGCTCAGCACCCGGGTGGCGGCCTTCGGCTTCTCCTCGGCGAGGCTGCGCTTGAGCTCGATCAGGCGCTGGTCCAGCCCGTCCGGGAGGGCGCCGCTCTGGATGCGCAGGAACTCGCCCCGGACCTCCGCCGGCACGGCCTGGACGCGCTCCAGCCAGGCGGAGCGTGCCTCGCCGCCCCGGCGGCCGACCGCCCGCCACGCGTCGAGGATCGGCGCCGGGATCTCGAACGCCGGATGCGGCCAGCCGAGCTGCCGGCGCGCGGCCTCGACCTCCTCGGGCCCGAGCGGCGAACCGTGGACGCCGTGGGTCCCCGCCTTGTTGGGCGAGCCGAAGCCGATCACGGTGCGGCACGCGATCAGGCTCGGCCGCTCGGCGTCGGCGGTGCGGCGGAGCGCATCGCGGACCGCCGCCGGATCGTGGCCGTCCACCGCCTCGGTCCGCCAGCCGTAGGCCGTGAAGCGCTTCAGGGTGTCGTCGGTGAACGCGAGGTCGGTCGAGCCGTCGATGGAGATGTGGTTGTCGTCGTAGAGGACGATCAGGCGGTCCAGGCGCTGGTGGCCGGCGAGCGACGCCGCCTCGTGGCTGACCCCCTCCATGAGGTCGCCGTCGCTCGCGATCACGAAGGTCCGGTGGTCGACCAGCTCGCGGCCGAAGCGGGCGCGCAG
Source organism: Geminicoccaceae bacterium (assembly GCA_036375275.1). Taxonomy (GTDB): domain Bacteria; phylum Pseudomonadota; class Alphaproteobacteria; order Geminicoccales; family Geminicoccaceae; genus DASUSF01. Next base: position 5,966 of record DASUSF010000436.1, read on the forward strand.
GTGGCGCTCGGCGAGCGCCATGCCGACCGCCGTCGCAATCCCCTGCCCGAGCGGCCCGGTGGTGGTCTCGATCCCGCTCGCGTAGTCGCTCTCCGGGTGGCCGGGGGTGCGCGAATCGAGCTGCCGGAACCGCTTCAGCTCCTCCAGCGTCATGTCCTCGTAGCCGGTGAGGTGGAGCAGGGCGTAGAGCAGCATCGAGCCGTGCCCGGCCGACAGCACGAAGCGGTCGCGGTCCGGCCAGTCGGGATTGGCGGCGTCGAACTTGAGAAACTGGGTGAACAGCACGGTCGCGACGTCCGCCATGCCCATCGGCATCCCCGGATGGCCCGAGTTCGCCGCCTGAACCGCGTCCATCGCGAGCGCGCGGATCGCGTTCGCCAGGGTCTCGAGATCCGCCTGGGGGGAGGCGTCGTCGGCGCTGGCGGTCATCGGTTTGTCCCAATGCTCGGTTGGTGGGCGGAGGGCTGCCACGGCTCACGCGCGGGGGCGAGTACGGTATGAACACCGCGAAAAATCAAGCATCTTCTCGTGCCGTTTCGCGGCGAGGCGCGACCGCCGGTTGACGCGCTCCCGGCGGTGTGTCAAGGGAAGGACGTAAGGCTTTGTTTTCATGAGCACAGCTCGGGCGTGCGGCGGGTCGGATGGGCGAGCTTGAAGCCGCGCAGCGGCATCTGACGGAATCGTTGAGGCGGCTGGAGAGCGCGCTGGCCCGCCGCCTGTCGCGGGGCGACCGCCCGGTCAACGGCTATCCCCGTGCGGAGGGCGGAGCCGCGGAGCACGCGTCCCTCGCCGCCGACGTGGACGCGCTCCGCGACGAGTGCGAGCGCCTCAACGCCGCGCTTGACGACGCGATGCGCGAGCGCGATGCCGTGCGCGAGGTGGCGGACACGGTGGTCCGGCGCCTCGACGGGTCGATCGAGGAACTGGACCGACTGCTCGAGGACTGAGCCGGATGCCGACCGTCGAGATCATGGTCAACGGCCGTCGCCACGTCATGCAGTGTGGCGAGGGCGAGGAAGCGCGGGTCAAGCGGCTCGCCTCCTACGTCGACCGGCGGGTCACCGACCTCGCCCGGGGCTCGATGCAGGTCGGCGATTCCCGCCTCCTGATCATGGCCAGCATCATGGTCGCGGACGAGCTCTCCGACGCCTTCGACGAGATCAAGCGCCTGCAGTCGATGGTCGAGGAGCGGAGCAACAGCAGCGAGCAGCACGCCGCCGCCGCGATCGAGCGGGTCGCGCAGCAGCTCGACGCTATTGCCGCTCAGCTCGAGAAGCCCTAACTACAGCTTCGGGCGGACGCTGCCCGGTGCGTTAGGTCCGCATATCCCTGGGGCCGATAACTCTTCTGCACGGGAGCTGTCCCTGCCGGGGCCGTGGTCCCGGTACATGGCGCCCACCTGCCTTGAGGCGGGCCGCAGAGGATAGCAAACGACCGACGGCCAGGGTGGCTCCGCCCATCCGCCCCCCGCTTCGGGCGCCTCCCGGGTTGCGCGAGGCGCCAGCCACCACGAGTGCGTGTTGACCGCCGACGCCGGAACCGCCAGCAAGCCGACGCTCCGCTCCCTGATGGTCGCGCGGCGGGCGGCGCTGGACGAGGCGGGGCGCGCGCGGGCGGCGGCGACCGTCGCGGACGTGCTGGCGCGGACGGTCGAGCTCCCGCCCGGCGCCACCGTCGCGGGCTTCTGGCCGCTCGCCGGCGAGATCGACCCGCGGCCGGCGCTGGACCGCTTCGCGGGCCTCGGCTTCACCCTCGCCCTGCCCCGCATGCAGGGCAAGGCGCGCCCGCTCGCCTTCCATCGCTACGCGCCGGGCGACCGGCTGGTCGAAGGGCCCTTCGAGGTCATGCAGCCGACGCCGGACAGCCCGCTCGTCGCGCCCGACCTGGTCCTGGTGCCGCTCCTCGCCTTCGACCGGCGCGGCCACCGGGTCGGCTTCGGCGCGGGCTTCTACGACCGGACCCTCGCCGCGCTCCGCCGGGAGCGGCCCCGCGGCCTCCGCGCGATCGGCATCGCCTTCGCCTGCCAGGAGGTCGAGCGGGTGCCGGAGGCGCCGTACGATGAGCCCCTCGACGGCGTGGTCACCGAAGAAGGCCCGGTCCCGCTCGTCCGGCCCGCGCCATGAGGATCCTGTTCTGCGGCGACGTGGTCGGCCGCTCCGGCCGCCGGGCGCTGCTCGACCGGCTGCCGGGGCTGCGCGCGCGCCTGGAGCTCGACCTGGTCGTGGTCAACGGCGAGAACGCGGCCGGCGGCTTCGGCATCACGCCGGCGCTGTGCCGGGAGTTCTACGCCGCCGGCACCGACGTGATCACGACCGGCAACCACGTCTTCGACCAGCGCGCCCTGATCCCGGAGATCGACCAGGACCAGCGCCTGATCCGCCCGCTCAACATGCTCGCCGGGACGCCCGGGCGTGGCGCGATCGAGCTGCAGCTCGCCTCCGGCCTCCGCGTGGTCGTGCTTCAGGTCATGGGGCGGCTGTTCATGGGCACCTACGACGACCCGTTCACCGCGCTCGAGGCGGCGCTCGCGCGCCACCGGCTCGGCGCCGGCGTGGCCGCGGTGGTGGTCGACGTGCACGCCGAGGCGACCAGCGAGAAGATGGCGCTCGGGCACTTCCTGGACGGCCGCGCGACCGTGGTCGCCGGCACCCACACCCACGTCCCGACCGCCGACGCGCAGGTGCTGCCCGGCGGCACCGCCTACATCACCGACGTCGGCATGACCGGCGACTACGATTCGGTGATCGGCATGGCCAAGGACATCTCGCTGCGCCGGTTCCGCTCGCACCTGCCGGGCGCGCGCAACACCCCGGCGCTCGGCGAGGCGACGCTGTGCGCGGTCCTGGTCGAGAGCGACGATGCCACCGGGCGGGCGCTCAGGATCCGCCCGCACCGGCTCGGCGGGCGCCTGCTTGCGGCCGCCCCCGATGGCGGCTGACGAGTTCCGGGCGGACGTCGCCCCGGAGGCCAGCCCGGACGTCGGCCCGGAGGTCGGTGAGGCGCGGCCGCGCGCCCCGCTCCTCCTTCTGGTCGCGCTGACCGCCGCCGCGCCGTTCGCGCTCCAGATCTTCCTCCCGGCGCTGCCGGCGATCCAGGCGGCGTTCGGCGTCTCCGCCGGCACGGCGCAGCTGGTGCTCAGCCTCTCGATCCTC
>DASUSF010000437.1:0-7350 GCA_036375275.1 Geminicoccaceae bacterium
AGCATCCAGTCGAGCAGGATCAGGTCGGGCGGGCGCTCGGCGAGCATGGTCAGCGCCTCGTCGCTGTTCAGCGCCTGGTCGACCGTGAAGCCGGCCCGCTCGAGGTTGTAGGCGAGCAGCTGCTGCAGGGGAGCCTCGTCCTCGACGATCAGGACGTGGGGTTTCATCGTCACCTGGATCTCCCTCCGCCGCCCCCTCAGGGCGCGTGCGGGCTGGGCATGCGGTTGATCCGCTCGCCGTGGATCATGTAATGGATCTTCTCGCCGATGTTGGTCGTGTGGTCGCCGATCCGCTCCAGGTTCTTGGCGATGAAGATCAGGTCGATGCACGCCGTGATGTTGCGCGGGTCCTCCATCATGTAGGTGAGGAGCTCGCGGAACAGGCTGTTGTACATGTCGTCGACTTCATCGTCGCGGTGCCATACGGCGCGCGCTTTCTGCGCGTCGCGTTCGACGTAGGCGTCGAGGATGTCCTTGACCATGGTCTGGGCGATCTCGGCCATCCGCGGGATGGTGTGCAGCGGCTTGATCGGTGGCTGCCGCGCCAGCCGCTCGGCGCGCTTGGCGACGTTGGTGGCGTAGTCGCCGATCCGCTCGAGGTCGTTCGAGATCTTCATCGCCATGGCGATCAGGCGGAGGTCGATCGCCATCGGCTGACGGGTCGCGAGGAGGCGGATGGCGTGCTGGTCGATCTCCTCCTCCAGCCGGTCGACATCGTCGTCGCGCTCGATCACCAGCCCGGCGATCTCGACGTCGCGCTTGACCAGCGCGTCGACTGCGCTCGCGACCTGCTGCTCGACCAGCCCGCCCATCTCGATGATCTTGCGGGTCAGCTGGTTGATCTGCTGATCGTACGACTTGACGATGTGACGGGTGGCCATGGATCCCTGTCCCTGCACGATCAGCCGAAGCGCCCGGTGATGTAGTCCTGGGTCATCGACTCGTTCGGATTGGTGAAGATCTGGTCGGTGTCGCCCCACTCGATCAGCTTGCCGAGATGGAAGAACGCGGTCTTCTCCGAGACGCGCGCCGCCTGCTGCATGTTATGGGTGACGATGACGATGGTGAAGTTGCGCGACAGGTCGTCGATCAGCTCCTCGATGTGCGCGGTGGCGATCGGGTCCAGGGCCGAGCAGGGCTCGTCCATCAGGATCACCTCGGGGCTGACGGCGATCGCGCGGGCGATGCACAGGCGCTGCTGCTGGCCGCCGGAGAGGCTCGTGCCGGGCATGTCGAGCCGGTCCTTGACCTCCTCCCAGAGCCCGGCGCCCCGGAGGCTGGTCTCGACCGCCTCGTCGAGCTCGCTCTTGGTCCGGGCAAGGCCGTGGATGCGCGGCCCGTAGGCGACGTTGTCGAAGATCGACTTCGGGAACGGGTTCGGCTTCTGGAACACCATGCCGACCTTGGCGCGCAGCTGCACCACGTCGACCGCCTTGTCGTAGATGTCCTCGTCGTCGAGCCGGATGTCGCCTTTGACCCGGGCGATGTCGATCACGTCGTTCATCCGGTTGAGGCACCGGATGAAGGTCGACTTGCCGCAGCCGGACGGGCCGATCAGCGCAGTGACCTCGCCCTCGGCGATGTCGAGCGACACCCCGAACAGCGCCTGCTTGTCGCCGTACCAGAGGTCGACGTCGCGTGCCGCCATCTTCGCCCGTGGCGCCTCCTCGACTCCGGTCGGCACCTCGGGGTGAACCGCGACGGGAGCGCGCGGCGCCTCCTGCAGCCCCGGATGCTCCTTCGGCGGCTGGTCGTGACGCTGCCGCCGGGGAGGCTCCGGGTGCGGCAGCGTCTTCGGGTGGGCCTGGGTCACCATTTCCGTTCGAACCTCCGGCGCAGGAAGACGGCGAGGGCGTTCATCAGGATCAGGAAGCCGAGCAGGACCACGATGGCCGCGCTGGTGCGGGCGACGAAGCCGCGCTCGGGGCTGTCGAACCAGATGAAGATTTGGGTCGGCAGGGCGGTCGACGGCGAGGTGACCCCCTCCGGCGCCGCGGTGATGAACGCGTTCATGCCGATCAGCAGGAGCGGCGCGGTCTCGCCGAGCGCCTGGGCCATGCCGATGATCGCTCCGGTCAGAATGCCGGGCATCGCCAGCGGCAGCACGTGGTGGCCGACCATCTGGAGGTGCGAGGCGCCGACGCCAAGCGCCGCCTCGCGGATCGACGGCGGCACCGCCTTGAGCGCGCTCCGGGTCGCGATGATGATGGTCGGCAGGGTCATCAGCGACAGCACCATGCCGCCGACCAGCGGCGCCGAGCGGGGCAGGCCGAAGAAGCCGAGGAACACCGCGAGGCCGAGCAGGCCGAACACGATCGACGGCACCGCCGCGAGGTTGTTGATGTTGACCTCGATCAGGTCGGTCCAGCGGTTCTTGGGCGCGAACTCCTCGAGGTATACGGCGGCCGCAACCCCCATCGGGACGCTCAGCAGCGCCGTGATCAGCAGCAGGTAGAAGGATCCCTTGAGCGCGCCCTCGAGGCCGGCGAGCTCCGGGAACCGGCTGTCCGCGGCCGTGAAGAGCGTGGTGTTCGGGACCGAGCGGACCCGCCCCTGCTCCACGAGGGCGTCGTAGTAGGCGATCTGCCGGTCGCTCACCCGACGCCGCCCCGGGGGCAGCTCGCGATCGATCACCCCCTTGCGCAGCTGGTCGATCGAATCCGACGCCGGGACCCAGATGCTGACCGTCTTACCGACGAGGCCTGGATTCTCGACCACCCGCTCGCGCACCTCGAACTGCGCTCCATTGCTGATCAGGTCGCGGAGCGGCCGCTGGTCGGCGGCGCTCTCCACCTCGGGGAAGAGACCGTAGACCGCTTCCCGCACGAGATCCTGATAGCGCCCCCGGAACGGGTCGTCGGCATCGATCCGGCCCGGGTCGATGGTCACGTCGAGCCGGATCTGGGTCGTGGTCCATGCGGTCCAGGAGGAGATGACGATCGACGAGAGCAGGATCACGAGCAGGCCGATCGCGACCGCGATCGCGCCCGCGCCCAGGCGACGAAGCCGGCGATCGGCGGCGTGCCGGCGCCTGACGCGCTCGGCCGCGTCGTCGGTGTTCGACCAGCCCGCCGCGGTCGGCCGCGCGCCTCGCGGGATGTCAGTCATACTTCTCTCGATAGCGCTTGACGGTCTGCAGCGCGGCGACGTTGAGGGCGAGCGTGGAGAGGAACAGCACGAAGCCGAGCCCGAAGGCCGCGAGCGTCTTCGGGCTGTCGAACTCGCTGTCGCCGATCAGCAGGGTCACGATCTGGACCGTCGTGGTGGTCACGCCGTCCAGGGGATTGAGCGACAGGGTCGCGGTGAGGCCCGCGGCCATGACGACGATCATGGTCTCGCCGATGGCCCGGCTCACGGCCAGCAGGACGCCGCCCATGATCCCCGGCAGCGCGGCCGGCAGGAGCACCAGGCGGATGGTTTCGGCCTGGGTGGCGCCGAGCGCGGCCGAGCCGTCCCGCAGCGCCCGCGGCACGGCGGTGAGGGCGTCGTCGGAAAACGACGAGATGAACGGGATCAGCATGATGCCCATCACGGCTCCGGGGACGATCGCCGCGGTCGGGGACACGTCGATCCCGACCGCGGCGCCGAGACCGCGAAGCAGGGGCGACACCACCAGCACGGCGAAGAAGCCGTAGACGATGGTCGGGATGCCGGCGAGGATCTCGAGCAGCGGCTTGACCACCGTGCGGGTCCTGCTGTCCGCGTACTCGGACATGTAGATCGCCGCGAAAAGGCCGATCGGCAGGGCCACCGCCATGGCGACCACGGTCACCATGATCGTGCCCCAGAACACCGGCACCGCCCCGAACGCGCCGAGACCGGCCACCTGATCGGCGCGGATCGGGATCTGGGGCTCCCAGTTGAGCCCGAACAGGAACTCGTGCGGCGGCACGCGCTCGAAGAAGCGGACGCTCTCGATCAGCAGCGAGACCACGATGCCCAGGGTCGTGAGGATCGCGACGATCGAGCACAGCACCAGGAGGACGCCGATGATCCGCTCCACCCGGTTGCGGGCGCGGAAGGCCGGCGCCACCTGGCGCCTGGCCAGGACGAGGCCGGCGATGGCGAGCGAGACCACGCACACCACGAGCGCCGCGCGCGCGGCGAAGCGCAACGTCTGGTAGTAGGCGGCCGCGGTCGTGATCTCCGGCTTGGGTGTCCCGAAGACGAAGCCCGCCGCGGCGTTCTTGATCGTCTGCAGCAGCAGATCGAGCTCGGACGGGGTCGCGCTCGCCGTCATCCGGTCGGGGAGCCCCGCGAGCAGAAGGCGGTCGACGACCACCGGCTCGAGCAGCAGCCAGACCAGCAGCAGGACCAGGGCCGGCAAGCCGCACCACAAGGCCACGAAGTAGCCGTAGTACCGCGGCAGCGAGTGCAGCCGCCCGGCTGCAGCTTCCTGTTCCAGCGCCACGGCGCGGTTCCGGCCCATCCAATAGCCGGCGAGCGACAGGATCAGGATGACGAAGAACACGACCGCGATGGTCATCGGCGACGGTGCCTGCTCCGATCGGCCGCGAGCCGACGCGGCAATCCGCGCCGACTCGCACGTCCGTGGCTGCGTCGTGTGGTCAGGAGCCCGGGCTTTCCATCGGGATGCCCTCGACCGCGGCCTCCTGCACCTCCTGCAGCCTCTCCTCGCCGAGCGGGATCAGGCCGCGCTCCGAGAGGTAGCCGTAAGGGCCCATCGCATCGTCGCTGACGTACTCCTCGATCAGCTCCTGGAGGTTCGGGATCACTCCGCGATGCGCGTTCTTGGTGTAGATGAAGAGCGGCCGCGAGACCCCGTACTCGCCGCTCTCGATGGTCTCCTCGTTCGGCTCGACCCCGCCGATGGCGACCGGCTTCAGCGTGTCCTGGTTCTCGTACAGGAACGAGTAGCCGAAGATGCCGTAGGCGTTCGGGTCGGCGCTCAGCCGCTGGACGATCAGGTTGTCGTTCTCGCCTGCCTCGACGAACGGACCGTCGGTGCGCATCCGCTGGCAGACCTCCTGCTGGCGCTCTTCCGGGAGCTGCGCGATCGCCTCGAACTCGCCGCAGCCCTCCTGCATCACGAGCTCGACCCAGGCATCGCGGGTGCCCGAGGTCGGTGGCGGGCCGTAGACCAGGATCGGGATGTCCGGCAGAGACGGGTCGACCTCGCTCCAGCGGGTGTGGGGATTGGCGACCACCTCACCGTCGACCGCGACTTCGGCGGCGAGGGCGCTGAACAGCTGCGCCTTGGACAGGTCCATCGCCTCGCCGTCCTGGGCGACGGCCATGGACAAGCCGTCGTAGCCGAGGAGGATCTCGGTGACCTCGGTGACGCCGTTCTGCTGGCACAGCTCCCACTCGGACTCCTTCATCGCCCGTGAGGCGCCGGTGATGTCGGCGAAGCCGGTGCCGATCCCCTCGCAGAAGATCTGCATGCCGCCGCCGGTGCCGGTCGACTCGACCACCGGCGCCACCGCCCCGGTGTTGGCCGCGAAGCGCTCGGCGACCGCCTGGCTGTAGGGGAAGACCGTCGACGAGCCGACGATCCGGATCTGATCGCGCGCGAGCGCCTCGCCGGCAAAGGCCAGGACAGCCACGGCGGCGACCGAACAGGTAAGCGTGTTCATGGAGGAACTCCCTCGGGGTTGCGAGGCGTCGCCGGAGGGCGGTCGTGCGCAGAAGGGGTGAAGGACCTCCACCGGCGCCCGGCGGTGGTCCTGATGGCGTTCCCTTCGCTCCCGCCGAGGCTCGGTCTTCTCCGGCGCAACGCGTCGCCACGCTTTCAGGCCTCGGCCGCGTTTGTATGGCGGTCGGGTGACAGAACCGTGACAGGCTCAGCTGACCGGGAGGAACACCGCGACTTCGGTGCCCCGGCCTTCCTCGCTGTCGATCGCGAGATGACCGCGGTGGCGGCGGAGGATGTGCTTGACGATGGCGAGCCCGAGCCCGGTGCCGCCCATGGCGCGCGAGCGCGCCGGATCGATCCGGAAGAAGCGCTCGGTCAGCCGCGGCAGGTGTTGGCGCGCGATGCCGGGCCCGCGGTCGCGGACCACCACCCGGACCGCCGCCCGACCGGTCAGCGGTCCCGCGACCGGCGGCGCCGCGGCGAGGAGGTCGACCGCGATCGCGACCACGCCGCCCGAGGCGCCGTACTTGATCGCGTTGTCGAGGAGGTTGGTGAACAGCTGGATCAGCTGATCGTGGTCGCCGGGCACCAGCCCGGGGTCGGCCACGATCTCGAACTCGAGGTGGACCCCGTGCCGCTCGGCGTACGGCTCGAGCGTTCGGACCACGGCGGTCACGCAATCGGTGAGGCTGATCCGCTCCACGGGCGGCTGGTGCGCGGTGAGCTCGATCCGGGACAACGAGAGCAGGTCGTCGACCAGCCGGCTCATCCGGCGGGCCTCCGCGGCCATCGTCTCGAGGAAGCGCTGCCTGGCATCCGGATCGTCGCGAGCCGGCCCCTGCAGGGTCTCGATGAAGCCGAGCAGCGCCGCGAGCGGCGTCCTGATCTCGTGGCTGGCGTTGGCGATGAAATCGGAGCGCATGCGCTCGATCATCAGCTGCTCGGTCAGCTCGCGGAGGCTGATCAGGGCCGCCGGCACGCCGCCGGCACGCACCGCGACGACGCGGGCTGCGAACGCCCGCGACGGCGCGCCGGGGACCTGCAGCGCGACCTGCTGGTCATGGCTGTCGGCGGCACGCCCGGAGCCGGCGTGCAGCGCCGCGTCGACCGCGCCGAGCAGCCCCGGGTCCCTGAGCGTCGCCTCGAGCGGCTTCTCCAGCACCGCCGGTCCGAATTCCGCGACCGCGGCGCGGTTCGCCCGGCGCACCGTGCGCTCGCCTTCGACCAGAAGCACCGGGTCGGGCATGGCGTCGAGCAGCGCATCGAGCAGGCGATCGGCCTCCGCGAGGCGGTTCCGCCCCTCGCTCAGCGCCGTCGCCAGCCGGCGGAAGGAGCGCTCGAGCCCATCGTCGATCAGTGGGCCGAAGGCCGGCGGCGGCGTGGCGTCGAGCGCCTCGGCGAGCTCGCTCAGATAGCGCCGGGTCATCTCGAGGCGACGCTCCCGGAGCGAGGCGAGGAGTGCGCTGATGACCGCGGCGAGCAGCCAGGCCCCCAGCGCCGGCGCGGCATCGACGAAGCCGAAGGCGGCGAGCCCGAGCGCGACCGCCGTCGCCGGAAGCAGGATCTGGAGCGCCGACAGGCTGAGGCGCCAGGGGCGGATCGTGCGGGCGTCCGCCATCAGCACGCCGACCGGCGGATCGGCCGGCATGACGCGCTCGGGAAGGATCGGTCGATCGGCTGGGTCACTGCCGGAGGCGGGGCCTTCTCGGGATGAGGGCGGGCCCGAGCGCGGGCGCGAGGGGCCGGCGCCATCTT
>DASUSF010000438.1:0-4729 GCA_036375275.1 Geminicoccaceae bacterium
GGTCCAGGACGGCACGATCTCGGGGCGGATCGCGAAGGACGTGTTCGCGGAGATGATCGAGAGCGGCGACGGCCCGCGCGCGATCATCGAGCGAAAGGGGCTGAAGCAGATCTCGGACACGGGCGAGCTCGAGCGCCTCGCCGACGAGATCATCGCCGCCAACCCCGGGCAGGTCGCCACCTACCGGAAGAACCCGAAGGTGATCGGCTGGTTCGTCGGCCAGGTGATGAAGGCGACCAAGGGGCAGGCCAACCCCGCGGTCGTCAACGAGGTGCTGCAGAAGAAGCTCGAGGGGTGAGGGGGGGATGATGATCTCTGATATGCGCGCCTCATGAACGACCGCTCCCTCGAGATCATTTTCGTGGTCGAAGAAGCGCCTGAGGGCGGCCTTGTGGCGCGCGCTCTCGACCACGACGTCTTCACGGAAGCCGACGATCTGAGCGCGCTGCGTGAGGCTGTCCGCGACGCCGTGCGTCGCCATTTCGATGATGCAGAGAGGCCCGAGGTCATCCTCTCTGCACCTCTTGCGTGAAGAGGTCCTCGCCCCGCGAGGCTGCCACGCAGCGTCTCGGGATGACAGCAGCCGAAGGCACGGCCGTCGTGCCGCCCTGGTGCGCCGGCACCGGCAGGCGTACAATCAACCTCCAATTCGGCGGACAAGCCGGCGGCCGCGCCGACGAGCGCGACCGGAGCCAGAGGGGGACATGGCGATGCGGATCACGACACTCGGACTGAGCGCGCTCCTGCTCGGGGGCTGCGCGGGTGGCATGGCCGGCGACGAGGAGATGGCCGCCGAGGGCAGCGTGGCCGGGGAGACCATGGCCGGGGAAACGATGGCCGAAGAGGGCATGGCCGAGGGGATGATGCACGGCGAGGCGCACGCCCACATGGGTCACGTCACCGACGCCTGGGAGGACACTCCGGAGGGCATGGGCTTCCTGCCGACCGCGCGTGCCGAGGCCGAGATCGCGGCGCAGCACGCCGAGCTGGCGGCGAGCCGGCCGGACGATCTCGCCTGGATGAAGATGCACGCCGCGCATGTGGTGAACGCGCTCGATCCCTCGCTGGAAGCGGAAGGGCCTGGCCTCGGCTACGGCGTCCGACCCGCCGCGGAAGGCGTCGCCAAGCACATCGCGTTCGCGAGCGAGTCCGGGGATGCCACGGACAACATCAGGCTGCACGCCGGGCACGTCGAGACCAGCGCGTCCAACGTCGTCGAGTGGTCGGAGCAGATCATCGAGCGGGGTCGTCAGGTCGAGGCGACCGACAGCGTCGAGGAGGCGGCGCGGCTGGTCATGGAGATGCAGGCCATGACCGACGCCGTGCTGAACGGGATCGACGCCAACGGCGACGGCCAGGTGACCTGGGAGAGGGGCGAAGGCGGCATCGCCCAGGCCGAGCAGCACATGCAGTTCATGCGCGAGGGTGAGGGGATCAGCTGACGCCGCTGCCGTCCGGGCGGCGGCGGGGCGGCGAGGTCGGCGGGGCGTTCCGGATCCGAAGCTGGCGGGCGCGACCCGGTCCATCCACGGCCGCCCGTCCCACGTCCGAGGGAGATGGCCATGACGGTCAAGACGATTGCCGTGCCACTCATTCCCGGTCCGGCCGAGCGTAGCGCCATCGCGACCGGGTTCCTGCTCGCCCGGGGCTTCGACGGCCACGTGGTCGGGTTGCACGCACCGCTGCGCCAGGACCGGGCGCACGAAATGATGATGTCCCGGGCCGGCATCGGCCTGTCGGGGGACCGGCTGCGCCAGCTCCAGGCCGAGCAGGAGCACGAGGCGGGCCGGGCGGCCGAGGCCGCGCGCGACGACTTCTTCACGGTCGCCCGGTCGATGCAGGCGCAGACGGTGGATCATCCGCCGGCGCCGGCCGGGCTCTCGGCGAGCTTCAAGGTGCTGCCCTCGGGCGGCCCCGACGCCCTTGCCGCCTACTGCCGGGTGTTCGATCTCGTGGTCGTCGGCCAGCCCAGGACCGACCCGGACCACCTCCAGCGGAACACGCTGCGCTCGATCCTGTTCACGTCCGGCCGGCCGCTCCTGGTGGCGCCGGAGGAGCCGCCCGAGAGCGTCGGCGAAGCGGTCCTGATCGCCTGGGACGGCTCGCCCTTGTCGGCCCGGGCCGCGGCGATCTCGCGGCAGCACGTCCGCCGCGCGCACAAGGTCGGGATCGTCACCGCGGGCCATGACCAGCCGGAAGGCCCGAGCGCGGGGGATCTGGCCGAGTACCTGGCCTGGCACGGCATCGAGGCGGACCTGATCGAGGTCGATCCACAGCGGCGGCGGCTGCTCGGCGAGGCGCTGCTCGAGGCGGCGGCGGAGTACCGGGCGGATCTCCTGGTGATGGGCGCCTACGCCCATAGCCCGTTCCGCGAGAGCCTGACCCATGGCGTCACCAACCACGTGCTCAGCCACGCGGATCTGCCGGTCCTGATGGCGCATTAGGCTCCCCGGACCGGCGGGCGATCGGGGGCGCGAAGGTAGATCAGGGATGCACCGAGGGTGAGCAGCGCGACGGCGCCGAAGGCCGCCCGGTAGCCGGCGGCCGAGCCGATCGCCCCGGGGTCGGCGAGCGCGTCGACGATCAGGCCGGTCAGCCACTGCGCCGCGAAGGCGCCGATCAGGGCGAGCAGGTTGAGCACACCGATCAGCCGGCCGGCCTCGCTGTCCGGCACGAACGCACGGCAGTGGGCGGCCAGGGTCACGTAGAACGGCGCGCCGAGCGCAGTGAGGTGGAGCAGCACCAGCGCCGTCCAGAGCCTCGGCGCCTCGAGCAGGGCGAGCGTCCCGAGGGCCAGGCTGACCAGCCCGGCGCCGCCGAGCACGACCCCCTTCCGGGTCCCGAGCAGGCGATCGAGGGGGCCGAAGCCGAGGGTGCTGAGGTTCATCGCCAGCAGCATGGAAAGCAGCAGCGTGCTCGCGCCCGCGGCCGAGAGACCGTGGACCTCGCGGAGATAGGGGCCGGCCCAGAGGCCGCCGACGGTGATGAACGGAGCGATCGCGGCGATCCCCATCAGCAGGGTCGGCCGCAGGGCCGGCTCGTCGACGAAGCGTTTGAAGGTGCGCAGGCTCTCGACCAGTCCGGCGGTCGAGCCGGCGAGCTCGCGCCCCTCCGGGCTGTCACGGACGACCAGCAGGACCAGCGCGGCGACCAGCACGATCAGCAGCGACACCAGCAGGAAGGTCGCGCGCCAGCCGATCAGGTCGAAGCCACGGGCGAGGGGCACGGTCGCGAGGAGGCTGCCGGCGATGTTGGCGAGGGCGAGGGTGGTCGCGCCGACCGTCGCGAACCGGTCCGGCGGCGCCCAGCGCATGGTCAGCAGCAGGACGCCGGTGACCACGCCCGCGAAGCCGAGGCCGATCAGGACGCGGCCGACGATCAGGCCGGCGGTGTCCCCGGCGAGGGCGAAGACGACCGTGCCGGCGAGGCCGATCAGCGACGCGCCGGCCATCGTGCGGCGCGCGCCGAAGCGGTCGTAGGACAGGCCCATCGGCACCTGGGCGAGGGCGGAGGCGATGTACATCGCGGCCATGATCAGGCCGAGGGTCGAGGTCTCCACCGCGAAGCGCGCCGCGAGCTCGGGCGCGATCACGCCCCCGCCCACGCGGTGCACCTGGGCGAGCGCGAGCAGCGCCCCGGCGACCGCCAGCACCTGGACCGGCCGCCGGGGTCGGGTCACTGTCGGGTCACGGGCGGATCAACGGGCGCTGGCCATGCGGATCGCGCGCTCGCCGCCGCGACCGGACGCGACCCAGGTGACCGCGTCCTCGAGCCGCGCCGGGCCGAGGTAGGAGACATGCACCGGCGCCAGCCCGCGGTATTCGAAGCCCAGCTGCCGCGCCGCCGCTTTCGACAGATCGATCAGCCGGTCGTTGACGAATGGCCCGCGGTCGTTGACCCGGACCAGCAGGCTCCGGCCGTTGTCGAGGTTGGTGACGCGCACGACGCTCGGCAGCGGCAGCGTCGGGTGCGCCGCCGTCAGCCGGTACATGTCGTAGATCTCGCCGTTCGCGGTCGGCCGGCCGTGGAACGCCTCGCCGTACCAGGATGCGATGCCGCGCGCCTCGTAGCTGGTCACCGGCTGGGGATGATACCAGCGGCCGTTCACCTGGTAGGGCGCGCCGACCTTGTAGTGCGGATGCGCGGTGTAGCGACTTCCACCCGACCCGCAGCCGTGCAGGAACACCACGACGATCACCAGGCATCCCGCGTGAAGCGCTCGCATCCTCACGCCACGTCTCCGCGCTCGACCAATCACCGACTTTATCCGATCTACAAGCACAGTCGTTCAATTCCTGCAATACGCTATGACTTCAGCTCACGGGCCCGGGCCGGCATTCCGCAGGCCGGGTATGACCGAAGCGGCCGAAGACCGGCGCCAGATGGCGCGCCACCTCGACCGTCTCCTCCGGGGAGTGACCAGGTCCGCCTCGGAAAGGAGCGCTCGGCCTCGAGGGCATGGGCGAGCCGACGGGATCGAATGAGACGCGGCTTCGTTGGAACCTTCGCCAGCAGCGCTCACGAGGGGATGAGCCGCACGGCGTTCAACTCCCGAGACGGCATCGCACGAGGCACGGGCCGATGGCTTACCTGATCGTCCTCACCTTCACCTTGACCGGCCTGGCGCTAGGTGCCGCCGCCTTGCTGCTCGGCCGGAGGCTCGCGGCGCGGCTCGTGACAGAGCCGGCGCGGCGGCCCTTCGAGGCGGGCGCCGACCCGGAGGTGCACG
>DASUSF010000439.1:0-33321 GCA_036375275.1 Geminicoccaceae bacterium
GCCACTCCTTCGTGTACCACCGCCGCCTCGAAGCCGTCGGGGACGTTGATCCCGATCTCCGGGTCGACCGGCGCCGCGGGGTCGACCGCCGGGGCCTGGGAACCGGCCGCTCCCGCAGCGAGGGCGCCGGCGCCGAAGCCGAGGGCCAGGGCGTACATGATGTCTCGGGGCATGGGCCTCTCTCCTCTCGAACCTCGCCTCGACCCACAAGGGTAGGGCGGATGCGCCGGAGACAAGGCCCACGCCGGAGGCTACTTCCCAATGAGCGCGAGCGCGCCGGCGATCAGCAGGACCGACAGGCCGAGCCAGACGACGACCACGAGGAGGACGCCGAGAGCGGCGCGAGGTGCCTGCGGCGCCGCGGCCGCGCGCCGGTGCTCCTCCAGCACCTCCGGCGGGATCAGCCGGATCACGAGCGCGATGCCGAGCGGCACCAGGATCAGGTCGTCGAGGTGTCCGAGCACCGGGATCACGTCCGGGATCAGGTCGATCGGGCTGAGGGCGTAGGCGACGACGATCAGCGCCAGCAGCTTCGCGGGCCACGGCACCCGGGGATCCCGGGCGCAGCCGCGGAGCGCGCGCACCTCGAGGCGCATGCGCCGCGCCCAGCGGCGCAGCCTCGCGGCCGCCGGCATTCTGCCGGAGGTTGCCGTCAGCCGGCGAGCTCCATCAGGCGGAGCGCGAGCTTCGGCGCCGCACCTTCGTCCTCGTGCTTGAAGTAGACGTAGGCGGTCTGCCAGGGCTGCTCCCGGATCCGCGCGACCCAGCCCTTCAGCTCGTCATCCGTATAGTCGTCCTTCCTGAGGCGGAGGTAGCCGAACGACGCCGTCGGCTCGAAGGGCACCTCGAGCGCATCCTCCTCGCCCTCGGCGTTCTCCCGCTCCACGAAGCAGAGCGCGGTCCCCCGGGCGCGGAGCGCGTCCACCACCGACGGTTCGAACCATGAGGCGTGGCGGAACTCCATCGCCACCGGGCGGTCGGCCGGCAGGAGGTCGAGGAAGCGCTGCAGCCGGTCCGCGTCCGCCCGGAGGTAGGGCGGCAGCTGGAACAGGAGCGGCCCCCATTTCTCGCCGAGCGCCGCGAGGTTGCCGACGAGATAGCCGAGCGGTTCGTCGACCTCCTTGAGGCGGGAGAGGTGGGTGATCCGCCGCGACGCCTTGATCGCGAAACAGAAGTCCTCGGGCACCTCTGCCGCCCAGCCTTCGAGCACGCTCCGCTTCGGCATCCGGTAGAAGGTGTTGTTGATCTCGACCGTCCTGAGCCGCTCGCCATAGAAGCGGAGCATGTCCGCGTCCTTGAGGTCCGGCGGGTAGAACGGCCCCTTCCAGGGCTTGTAGGCGTAGCCGCTCGCGCCGGCGAGGATCCGGGGCGTCATGCGCGCGGGCCTCAGACGTTCTGGTCGAAGTCGGTGACGTAGAGCGTTTCGAGGTCGGCGAGCGCGGCCTCCGGCAGCGGGCCCATCTCGAAGGCCTTCAGCGCCTCCTCGACGTGCGCGAGCTGCTCGACCCCGACCACGACGCCGTGGATCCTTGGCTCGGCCAGCGCGAAGCGGATCGCGGTCTGCGCCCCGGTGCCGTGGGCGCCGCCGAGCGTCCGGAGCGCCGCGCTGGCGCGCCGCTCCTCGCCGGCGAGGTCGGTGTCGCGGGTGATCATGCCTTCCCGGCCGTGACGCTTCGTCGTCGCGAGGACGCCGGCGGCGAGGACCCGGATGTTCATCACGCCGACGTCGTGGGTGGCGCAGGTCTCGAGCAGGCCGGCGAAGTTCTGGGTCGACCAGCCGGCTGCGACCGGCCGCCCGGCGCTCGGGTTCAGGAGGTTGTAGTAGACCTGCGCGGTATCGATCCGCCCGCTCGCCAGCACCTCCTTGACCACGTCGACGTCGCCGAGCGCGGTGATGCCGACGTGGTCGGTGATGCCGGTGCTGCGCAGCGCCTCGAGCGCTTCGATCGCGCCCCGCTCGCCGAGCACCTGGTCGATGCCGAGCGTGTGCCCGTCCTGGGTCCGGTCGATCGGGTTGTGCAGCTGGACGAGATCGACCTTGCCCCGCTGCAGCCGCTTCAGGCTCGCCGCCATGCTCGCCTCGACCTCGCCGGGGATGTTGTCGAGCTTCGCCGGATCGAGCCGGACCTTGGTCGAGACGTGCGGCCGCTCGGCATCGTCGAGCTCCCCGAGCAGCCAGCCGAGCGCCTCCTCCGAGGCGCCATCGCCGTAGCTCGGCGCGGTGTCGATCCAGTTCACGCCGGCGTCCAGGCACATCCGGAGCGCCCGGCGCCTAGTGGCGTCGTCCGCCGTGATGATCAGCCCGCCGACCCGGCCGGCGCCGAGCACCATCTCCGAGATCTGGAGGCCGGTGCGGCCGAAGCGTCGCTTGTTCATCTTGGTCTCCTCGCTGATGCCAGCGCCTTCTCGGGCTGCTCGCCCACGGTCAGGTGACCGGCAGCATGACGTGGTCGCGGTAGGCCGGCCGCTCCTTGAGCCGCTCGTAGTACGCCTCGACCGCAGGCAGGGCCGGGCGGGCGAGCGGCAGGTTGAGATAGCGGTGGACCGCGGCGCCGACCGCGATGTCGCCGATCGTGAGGGCGTCCTCGAGCACGTAGGGCCGGCCATCGAGATGCGCGTCGAGGATCCGCCAGTTCGGCACCATCCGGGCGGCCGCGGCCTCGATCGCAGCGGTGTCGCGCTCGGCCTCCGGTGTCCGGATCAGGCCCCAGAAGACGACGGTCATGTCCGGGATCAGGGTCGCGGTCTTCCAGTCCATCCAGCGGTCGCTCAAGGCCCGCCTCGCCGGGTCCTCCGGCCAGAGCGAGCCCGTGGCGTGACGCGCGGCGAGGTAGCGGACGATCGCGTTGGATTCCCAGAGCACCACCTCGCCGTCCTCGAGCACCGGCACCTTCCGGTTCGGGTTGAGCGTCCCGAACTCCGGCGTGTCGAGGCGGCCGAACGACCCGCCCGCGTCGATCCGCTCGTGCTCGAGCCCGAGCTCGCCGACCGTCCACATCACCTTTTGCACGTTGATCGAGCTGACCCGCCCCCAGATCCTCATGTCCCTCGCCTCCTCCGTGCCGCCCCGAGTGCGGCCGCGCCATCGGAGGTGAAGTCGGAAGCTGGGTCAAGGCCGCGGCGCCCGGGCCCCAGGACGCCGATCATCGCTCGCCCGCGGATCCCTAAGGGTCGACCCCGTCCGTGATCCTCTGTATGGCGACGGTGGCGCCGGTCGGGGTTGGTCCCGGGTCGAGGGACGACCATCGGACCGGCGTCGGCGGTTGGAGGAGGCGATGTCCGGATCGCGCGAGCTGCGCGCACGACTCGAGGGCCTGCTCGGCATCCCGTTCGCGGACGGCAACCGGGTGAGCGCGCTCCGGAACGGCCGCGAGATCTTCCCGGCCATGCTGGAGGCGATTCGGGGCGCCGAGAGCACGGTCGAGCTCGTGACCTTCGTCTACTGGACCGGCGACATCGCGAAGAAGATGGCCGAAGCGCTCGCCGGACGCGCGCGGGCGGGGGTCGACGTCCGGCTCGTCCTCGACGCGTTCGGCGCCAGCCCGATGTCGCGCGAGCTGATCGGCGAGATGGAAGAGGCCGGGGTCGAGATCCGCTGGTTCCGCCCCCTCGGCACCTGGAAGATCTGGCAGTCGGGGCACCGGACGCATCGGAAGGTGCTCGTGGTCGACCGCCGGGTCGGGTTCACCGGCGGGGTCGGCATCGCCGCGGAGTGGGAGGGCGACGCGCGCAATCCCTCCGAGTGGCGGGACACCCACTTCCGGATCGAGGGGCCAGCGGTGCGCGGCGTGCGCGCGGCATTCTTCAGCAACTGGGCCGAGGCCGACCGCTCCGCGCTGCGCGGGACGATCGACAGCGAGCCGCTGGCCGCGATGGGCGACGCGGCGATCCAGGTGGTGCGTGGCACCGCGTGCTTCGGCTGGAGCGACATCGCGACGACGATGGACGCCCTGATCGCGCTGGCCGAGCGTCGGATCAGGATCCAGACCGCCTACTTCGCCCCCGGGGAGGACTGGGTCGACGCGTTCCGGCGGAGCATCGCGCGCGGGGTCGAGGTCGAGGTCATGATCCCCGGGCCGCACACCGACAAGCGGGTCTCGGAGCTCGCCGGCGCGGACGGAATCCGGGCCCTGCTCGAGGCCGGCGCCCGCCTGTTCCGCTACCAGCCGACCATGCTGCACACCAAGGTCATGCTGGTCGACGACGAGATCGCCTGCATCGGCTCGGCGAACTTCAACCAGCGCTCGATCCTCAAGGACGACGAGCTGGTGCTGGTGGTGATCGATCGTGGGCTGGCGGGGATCCTGGACAAGCACTGGAGCGACGACCTGGAGCGCTGCGAGGAGACCACGCTCCGGATGTTCGAGTCCCGCGGCCCGATCCGGCGGCTGCGCGAGTGGGTCGCGCGCCCGGTCCGCTCGAACGTCTGACGTCCGCCCGCGGCGGGCGGCGGACCCCCGGGCCCGCTCAAGGCGTCGGGCGGCATCCGCCGGCTGATTTCAGTAGCCGTTCCGCTCCAGCCAGGGACCGAGCGCCTCGTGCATCCGGCCGACCTGCTCGGGCGACAGCAAGGTTCGCCAGTCGCCGTCGACATAGTCGCTGACGTGCCCGGTCTGGAATCCGGTTGCGGGGTCGAAGCGGCGCTCGGAGCCGTCGCAGCTCCGGATCAGGATCCCCTCCGCCTCGGTGCCCGCGCCGGCCGGGTCCCGCTCGCGGTCGCTGATCGCGCGCTGCACCCGCGTCCGGTCGACTCTTCCGCGACCCTCCCACACGCCGATGCATCCAGATCCAAGCCGAGGAAGCCCGCGATTCCGGCGGGCGACGCGCCCCGGCGCGTGGCGGATCTCCCGGTAGTCGACCGCGAGCCGGAGCCCCGCGGGCAGCGCCGCGTAGAAGCCGTGCAGGCCGGCGTTCTGAACCGCCGCCTCGCGTGCGGCGTCGAAGTCGGTGCACATGAACCGCATGTAGGAGATCAGCGTGTCGCGTGCGTCGCGCCGCGGCGCGATGAACAGCGAGCGCGGCGGCAGCGGCTGAAACCAGAGGTGGGTCTTGAACACCCATGCGGCCCCGCAGTCCGCACCCTCGAGCACGGTCCGGGCCAGCGCGACCGTGTCCTGCTCGCGCGCCGGCACCTGCTCGGGCATGACCCTCCGCCCGGCCCGGCGCAGCAGCGTCCGGGTGACGTTGCAGGTCCACATCCACCGGGCCCGCGCCATGCCATCCTGGCATCACGCATGCCCGCCTCCGCTCGCGCCACCACCCGGCGGATCAGGGTGCCGGATCGAGGTTAAGAAAGAGTCGCCGGCACCGGCTGGCCTTAGAGCAGTCTCCGATGAGATGGAACCACCTTCACGTCGAGGCAGACCCTTCGCTCATCGGAAGAAGACTGCTCTATTTCAAGGATGTAGAGCATCTTTATCCGCGTGGAACTGCTCATGAAAGCGGTTCTACCTAAGCGGATGATGCTCTAGCCGACGCCGAGATCGGCGGCGGTCAGATCGAGCGCCAGACGAGCCTTCCCGGCCAGCTCGTCGATCTCGTCCTCGCTGATCACCAGCGGCGGCGCGAGCACCATGACGTCGCGCACGGCGCGCATCACGAGGCCGTTGCGGACCGAGTGCTCGCGGCACGCGAGCCCGACGCCGCGCGCCGCCGGGAACGGCCGGCGGGCGTGCTTGTCGGCGACCAGCTCGAGCCCGGCGACGAAGCCCACCACCCGCACCTCGCCGACCAGTGGATGATCGGCCAGGGCGTGCAGGGCGTCGGCGAACCGCCGCCCGGCCGGCCCGGCGCCGCGCAGGGCCAACCCCTCCTGGTCGAGGATCCGGAGGTTCTCGAGCGCCACCGCCGCGGCGACCGGATGACCCGAGTAGGTGAAGCCGTGGACCCACTCCTCGTCGGCGGTGGCGACCGCCTCACCGACCCGCGGCCCGAGCAGGACCGCGGCCATCGGCACGTAGCCGGAGGTCAGGCCCTTGGCGCAGGTCATGATGTCGGGTCGGATGTCGTAGTGGTCGCTGCCGAACCACCGGCCGGTCCGGCCGAAGCCGCAGATCACCTCGTCCGCGACCAGGAGCACGTCGTGCTTGCGGCAGATCCGCTGGATCTCCGGCCAGTAGCTGGCGGGCGGGACGATCACGCCGCCGGCGCCCTGGATCGGCTCGGCGACGAAAGCGGCGACGCGCTCCGCGCCGAGCTCCCGGATCCGCTCCTCGAGCGCGAGCGCGGCCTCGCGCCCGAACGACTCAGGGTCCAGGTCCCCGCCCTCCGCGTACCAGTAGGGCGCCCGGACGTGCTCGAAGCCGGGCAGCGGCAGGTCGGACTGCGGGTGCATCGGCTGCAGCCCGGAGAGCGACGCGGCGCCGAGCGTGACGCCGTGGTAGCCGTAGGCGCGGCCGATGATCGTCTTCTTGTGCGGCCGGCCCTGGAGGTTCCAGAAGTAGCGGACCAGCTTGATCACCGTGTCGTTGGCCTCGGAGCCGGAATTGGTGAAGAAGACCCGGTCGAGTCCGGCGGGCGCGATCCGGGCGAGCCGCTCCGCAAGCTCGGCCGCAACCGGCGTCGTCGACTGGAAGAAGGTGTTGTAGTACGGCAGCGTCGCCATCTGCTGCCGCGCGGCCTCGACCAGCTCCGCCCGCCCATAGCCCACGTTGACGCACCACAGCCCGGCCATGCCGTCGAGGATCCGGTTGCCCTCGCTGTCGATCAGGTGACAGCCCTCGGCGCGGACGATCACCCGCGTCCCGTGGCGCGCCAGCTCCACGTGGTTCGTGAACGGATGCAGGTGGTGACGGGCATCCAGCGCGCGCACGCGCTCGGTCTGAGCGGTCGCCATCGGCGGGGCACTCCAGCGGCGGACCGTCCGGCGCCCGGGGAGCGGGCGCAGAGGGGGCTGGTCCGCTCCACGCGAGTAGCAGCGCCGCGCGCCGTTGCGCAAGCGGGGAACGATCCCGGGTCGCGCCGCCGCCGCGGCCCGGAACCCCTCAGCGCGGATCGGGGGCGGGCCCGGGCTTCTTCTTGGGCGACTGCAGCAGCCTCTCGAGCTTGAGCGCGCTCTCGGCCAGGATCAGGCCGACGGCTGCGCCCAGGCCGTCCGCCACCCAGTCGAGCGGCGAGGTCTCGCGGTCGGCGGTGAACAGCTGCAGGACCTCGATCGCGATCCCGATCAGGAGCCAGCTGGTGAAGTGGAGGACGAGCGGATCGCGGCGCCGCGCCCAGCGGACCAGGAAGGCGAGCGCGCAGAAGAAGACGGCATGACCGGCCGCGTCGAGGTCCAGGCCGTACAGCCCCAGCCCCGCCGCGAGGGCGTTCTGCAGCTCCTGGCGGAGCGTCCCGGGCATGAACACCCCGAACAGGGTGAGCCCCGCGGTCAGGAGCAGCAGGAGCCGGATCTTGGGCGCCCGGATCGAGTGCAGGACGCGGAAGCCGACCCAGGCGCCGAGCCAGCACCAGCCCGTGACCACGAGGGTCGCCGCGAGACGGAAGGAGGGAAGCTCCTCGAGCGCCTCGATCCTGAGGTTCGCGACATCGAACATGCCGGTGGCGTGGGCGAGCTCGATCCCGAGCAGCGCGTTCCTCACCCGGGGCGAGATCTCGAAGATCTGGCGGACGTTGTGGCGCGCGGACGTCCCGATCAGCTGGGCGACGTCGTGCGGCAGGTGCCAGAGGTACGTGCCGTCCGGCGCCTGCTGGGCGAAGAAGATCCGGGCCCGGTGCCACTGCTCCTCGCCCGCCCGCACCTGCGAGGTGGCGACGTCGGCGGCGACCAGGAGGTGGGTGCGGCCGGGCGGCAGCTCGATCTGCCGGTAGAGATGGACGATGGCCTCGGGATCGCGGTTCTGAAGGATCGCGTGGCCGAGCTCGGTCTCGTCGAGCGTGATGATCCCGCTCGTGCTCCAGCCCCGGAACCCCTCGCTGAAGTCGAGGTTGTCCGCGACCGGCACGCCCTGCTCCTGGTAGCGCGGCAGCACGGTGAAGGTGACGACCGTGGCGAGGATCAGGAGGATCGCGAGCAGCATCACCCGGAGCGCGAGGCGCACCTGCCGCTCGTTCCGGCCCCCGAGCCCTGCGGACCGTTCCCGCCTGGCCCCGGGCGCCACGCCCGCCTCGGTGAACGTCCGCGCCATGCGATCCGCCTAGAGCGGATCCCGATGTGACGGAACCGCCTGCAAGCGGTTCCGATCGGGTGAATCCGCTCTGATCCATGGAAATAGAGCAATTTTCTTCCGATGAGCGGAAGGACGTCGCGGTTCGATGCGGCTCTGTCTCATCGGCAACTGCTCTGGACCAGCTTCACGAAGGCCCTCCACGGGTTCGGCCCGATCCCGTCTCCACCCTGCCGGAGAGTACCATGATCCAGGGTTGGGAGGAGGCGTCGATCGACTCGACCGGATCGCAAGAGCCACTGATCCGAGACCGGCTTGCCACTGATCTTGGCCCCGACGTGTGCGTGATCGACCTCCGATCCGTCCGTTCCCGCGCAGGGGAGGGGCATCGTGAGCCGGCAAGCCGGCTGCTTCCTCTCCCCCGAGGAGAGGGACGGGGTGAGGGTGGGCATGGACTACGGCACCTGGTCCTAGACGTTCAGGAGCAGATGCTCACGCTCCCACGAGCTTATAACGCGCTGGTAGGCCTCGTGCTCCACCTCCTTGACCATGATCAGCGCTTCGACGAAGTCTTCGCTGAACAGCTGGCGCAGAGGTTTCGCCCGGCGCAGCTGGTCGAGCGCCTCGGACAGGTAGCGCGGCAGGGTCTGGGCGAGCCGGTAGGCGCTGCCATCGATCGGCCTGGTCGGCTCCAGCTCCTCGACCATGCCGAGATAGCCGCAGGCGAGCGAGGCGGCGATCGCGAGGTAGGGGTTGGCGTCAGCGCCGGCGACCCGGTTCTCGACCCGGCGCGAGCTCGGCGGCGCGTCGGGCACCCGGAGCCCGACGGTCCGGTTGTCCCACCCCCAGTGCAGGTTGATCGGCGCGTCCGAATGCTTCCTGAGCCGGCGGTAGGAATTGACGTTCGGCGCGAGCAGCGGCATCGCCGCGGGCAGGAAGCGCTGCAGGCCCGCGATGTGCTGGAGGAAGAGCGGGCTGTTCTGGTCGCCCTGGGCGAAAAGGTTGTGCCCGCTGGCCTGGTCGAACACGCTCTGGTGGATGTGCATGGCGCTGCCCGGCTCGCCGGCCATGGGCTTGGCCATGAAGGTGGCGTAGATGCCGTGCTTGAGCGCCGCCTGGCGGAGCGTCCGCTTGAACAGGAAGGCCTGGTCGGCGAGCTCGAGCGGATCGCCGTGGTTGAAGTTGATCTCCATCTGCGCCGCCCCGGCCTCGTGGGTCAGGGTGTCGATGTCGATCTCCTGCGCCTCGCACCAGTCGTAGACGTCCTCGAAGATCGGATCGAACTCGTTGACCGCCTCGATGCCATAGCTCTGGCGGGCGGACTCGGGGCGCCTCGACCGCCCGATCGGCGGCTCCAGCGGATAGTCCGGGTCCTCGTTGATCTTGGTCAGGAAGAACTCGAGCTCGGGCGCGACCACCGGCCGCCAGCCCCGCCCCGCGTACGCTTCCAGCACCCGGCGCAGCACCTGGCGGGGCGCCATCGAGACCGGCGTCCCGTCGTGATACACGCAGTCGCAGATGACCTGGGCGGTCGGCTCCTCGTACCAGGGCACGAGGCGCACCGAGCGCGGGTCTGGCCGCATCCGCACGTCGCGCACCGCCGGGTCGGTCACCCGGTCCTGCTGCGGATCGGGATAGTCGCCGGTGACCGCCTGGACGAACACCGCCTCGGGCAGCCGGAGGCTGTCGTCCTTCAGCGAGCGGACGAACTTCGTGGCCGGCAGGATCTTGCCCCGGGCGATTCCGTTCAGGTCGGCGACGAGGCATTCGACCTCGGTGACCCTACGCTCCCGGAGCCAGGACTCCATGTCGCTCATCTGACGCCTTCGCGCGCGCATACGCCCGGCAGGCTTCGCCGAACGCGGCGAACAGGCGGCGCGAGATGGGGTTGTCGAGCACCCGCCATTCCGGATGCCACTGGACGCCGAGGGCGAAGCCCCGGCCGCCGGCGACGCTCACGGCCTCGATGGTGCCGTCGTCGGCCTGCGCCTCGATCACCAGCCGCCCGGCCGGCCGGTCGATCCCCTGGGCGTGCAGCGAGTTGACCTCGATCTCCTGCGCGCCGTCGAGGATCGTCTGCAGCAGCCCGCCGGGCGTGAGCGTGACCCGGTGGACCGGCCCGTATCGCTCGGCTGCGGGACGGGTCTTGTCGGAGCGGTGGTCGCGGCGCCCGGCGATCTCGTGGACGTGCTGGTGCAGGCTGCCGCCGAGGGCGACGTTCAGCTCCTGGATGCCCCGGCAGATCGCGAACAGCGGGACGCCCCGCTCCAGCGCGCGCCGGATCAGCGGCAGCGTGGTCGCGTCCCGCGCCGGATCGGCGATGTCGTCCGCGCGCGCCGCCGGCCCGCCGTAATGCTGCGCGCCGACGTTGGACGGGCTGCCGGTCAGCATCAGCCCGTCCAGCCGGTCGAGGACGAGGTCGGGATCGAGCCGGGCCCCGAGCGCCGGGATCACCAGCGGCAGACCCCGGGCGCCATCCAGCACCGCATCGACGTACTTGTCGCCGGCCTGATGGAAGTGGAAGTGGTCGCGCGGGACGAGGCACGCCGGCACGCCGACCGATGGCCAGGAGGCGTCGAGATCGGAGGGCTGCATCCCGCGTTTCTAGTCGAGCGGCGCACGGCCGACAAGCGCGGCCCGGCCGGGCCGGATGCGCATCGCGCCGCCGTACGGGCCGCGGAACGGGGCGGCCGGGTGGCGCGTCTGGACCACCAGCCCATCAGGAAGGGCATGCGGGAGGCGTGGGCCCGGCTCATCCCGGGTCCGGCGACTCTGCCGAGGGCGGCCGACGCCCGCCCAGATGCGCCGGGGTCTGGCGGCCGGCGCCACCGATCCCACATCTCCGACATGGATCTCGAGACCCTGGCCTGGTTCAAGACCCTGCTCGTCTGCGGCGTGCTGGCGGTCTTCGTGGTCTACGAGCGGCTCCGGCCGGCGGCCGAGAGCCCGCTCCTGGTCCGATTCGGGCGCGCGAGCCGGGACGCTTGGCGGCGTCTTGCGCGGAATGCCGGGCTGTTCAGCCTGAACCTCCTGGTCTCGCCGCTGATCGTGCTGCCGGTCACGGTCTTCGCTGGCAGCTTCGAGGTCGGGCTGCGCCCGGCCTGGTGGTCGGGATGGCCGGGGCTGCTGCTCGATCTCGTGCTCCTCGATTTCTGGATCTACTGGTGGCACCGGGCCAACCACGAGATTCCGCTGCTCTGGCGCTTTCACCGGGTCCATCACCTGGACGAGATGCTCGACACCACGACCGCGCTCCGCTTCCACTTCGGCGAGGTCGCGCTCTCGGCGGTGGTCCGGGCGCTGGTGATCATCGTCTTCGACCTCCCGCTCGCCTCGGTCGTGGTGTTCGAGGCGCTGGTCCTGGCGTGCGCCATCTTCCACCACAGCGACGCCCGGCTGCCGGAGGGGCTGGAGCGGCTCCTCGCCCGGGTGATCATCACGCCCTCGATCCACTGGGTGCACCACCACGCGATCCGAAGCGACACCGACAGCAACTACGGCACCATCTTCAGCTTCTGGGATCCCCTGTTCCGCTCGCGCAGCCTGACCCGCAGGTGGGCGACGATGCCGATCGGGGTCGAGGGGATGCGCGACCGGCCGCTGCTCCGCCTCCTGGTCAGCCCGTTCGGGCGTCAGGGCCGGGCGCCGGCGAAGCCCGTGGGCCCGGCCTCGATCCGGAGGTAGGCGACGGCGAGCCAGGCGCCGCGCCAGGCCATGAAGATCAGGAAGGCGATCCAGAGGCCGTGGTTGCCGAGGGTCGGCACCAGGGCCACCGCGGCCGCGGCGAAGACCAGGAAGGCCAGGATCATGCCGTCGCGCATCACCTCGGTCCGGGTCGCGCCGATGAACACGCCGTCGAACAGGAAGGCCCAGACCGAGATCACCGGCAGCGCGACGACGTAGGGCAGGTACGGAAAGGCCTGTGCGCGGACGGTCTCGATCGTCGTCATGCCGCGGACCACGAGCTCGCCGAACAGCAGGAAGGCGAGCGCGAGTGCGAGCGCGAGGCCGAGCGCGAGGCCGGCGTTGGCGGCGATCGCCGCCCGCACCCCGGCGCGGTCGGCCCGCCCCACCTGGCGCCCGACCATCGCCTCGGCGGCATGGGCGAAGCCGTCGAGCACGAACGCCGCGAGGGTCTGGAGGTTGAGCAGGATGGCATTGGCGGCGAGCACGCCCTCGCCGAGCCGGGCGCCGATGGCGGCGAAGGTGATGAACCCGGCCTGGAGCGCGAGGCTGCGCACGAAGATGTCGCGGTTGACCCGGATCATCCGCCCGAAGCCGCCGGCGCGGACCAGCGCCGGAAGCGGCGTGAAGCGGCCGTCGACGCCTCGAAGCGCGCGCCGCACCAGGACCAGCGCAAGGGCCAGCCCGGCGTACTCGGCCGCCACCGTCGCCAGCGCGACTCCCGCGGTGGCGAGGCCGAAGCCGAGCACCAGCAGCAGGTCGAGGGCGATGTTGATGCCGTTGACCACGATCATCAGGAGCATCGGCCCGCGCGCGTCCTGCAGCCCGAGCAGCCAGCCGAGCACGACCAGGCCGAGGAAGCCCGCCGGCACGCCGAGCAGCCGGATGCCGAGGTAGGTGCGGAGCCCGGCATCGACGTCCGGGCTGGCGCCGAAGAGCGCGCTCGCGGCGAGGACCAGGAGCGGCCCGAGGACCAGCAGGCCCAGCGCGAGGCCGCCGGCGAGGAGCAGGCCGCGCCCGAGGAGGTCGCGCACGCCCTGGCCGTCGCCCCGCCCCCAGGCCTGCGCGACCAGCCCGGTCGTGCCCATGCGCAGGAACACGAAGGCGAAGTGGATCAGGTTGAAGGCGGCGCTGCCGGCGGCGACCGCGCTCAGGTGGTGCGGCGAATCGAGATGGCCGAGCACCGCGGTGTCGGTCAGCCCGAGCAGCGGCACGGTGACGTTGGAGAGGATCAGCGGCCAGGCAAGCCGCCAGGCCTCGCGATGCGCGCTCAACGCGGCCACCCGATGCGGTAGCGCCGGCGAGGCTCCCGCCGGCGCCGGCCGACCGGCCGATCGCCCGCCGGAGCAGCCGTCAGTTGACGTAGTACTTCCGGTAGTAGCCCTGGTAGTAGCCGCTGTCGGCGTAGCCGTAGCGGGCGTGCTTCTTGACGTCGACGCGGGAGATCACGACGCCGGCGATGTCGGCGCCCGCTTCGACCATCTGCCGGATCCCGGCCATGATGACGTTGCGCGGCGTCTCGGCCCAGCGCACCACGTAGATCGACTTGTCGACCAGCCCGGACAGGGTGAAGCTGTCGGACACCGCGGCGATCGGCGGCGAGTCGATGATCACGAGGTCGTAGTACGCCGACATCTCCTCGAGCAGGATGCGCATGGTCGAGGAGCGGAACAGGTCGGGCGGGCTGACCACGCCGACCCCGGCCGGCAGGAAGTCGAGCCCGGACTTCTCGTCCCGCTTGATCGCCGCCTCCGGGTTGGCGCGACCGGTCAGGACCTCCGACAGGCCGTTCTGGTTGGCGAGGCCGATCACCTCGTGCAGCCGCGGGCGGCGGAGGTCGGCGTCGATCAGGATCACCTTGAGCCCCGAGCGCGCCGACTGCCGGGCGAGCGCGGCGGCGATCGTCGACTTGCCCTCGAGCGGCACCGAGGAGGTGACCAGGATGGTCTTCGGCGGCCGGCCGTTCTCGCTCAGGAACAGGCTGGTCCGGATCCGCTGCAACGCCTCGGCGAACGCCGAGTTCGGCCGTTGCAGGACGTAATCCTCGGCGGGAATGCCCTGGGTGTCGCGCCGGCTCAGGTCCGGGACCAGCGCCAGCGCCCGGGTGCCGAGCGCGCTCTGCACCTCGTCGGCGCTTCTGAACCCGTAGTCGGAGTCCCAGCGCTCGATCGCGAACACCAGGATCACGCCGATGACCAGAGAGCCGGCGAAGGCGATCAGGATCAGGAGCGCCTTCTTCGGATGCGAGGGGCTGGTCGGCACATCCGCCGTGGACAGGACGCGGGCGTCCGCCTCCTGCAGCTCCTGCTGCTCCATGATCTCGTGGAAGCGGGTGAGGAAGGTCTGGAACATCTCCCGATTGGTCTCCGCTTCCCGCGTGAGGTTGCGCAGCCCCACTTCCGCCAGCTGGATGTCGGTGGCGTCGGTCTGCAGGTTGGCGAGGCTCGCCCGGATCTCGGTCTCACGCGCCCGCGCCACCGCGACCTCGTTCTGCAGATCCTGGACGATGCGGTCGACCTCGTCCTGCATCTTGGCGCGCACGCTCTCGAGGTCGCTGCGGAGGTTGACCATCGCCGGGTGGCGCTCGCCGAACTCGCCCGAAAGCTCGGAGATCCGCCGGATCACCGTGGTCTCCTGCTCGCGCAGCGCCGCCATGAGGGGCGAGGACAGCACCTTGGCCGCCGCCTGCCCGCCGCCCGCCCCGTTGAGCAGCGAGCGCACCTGGCTCAGGCGGGCCTCGGCCTCGGCCCGCTGCGCCTGCGACAGGGCCAGCTGGGTGTTCAGCTGGGTCAGCTGCATGGTGACCGGGTTGTTGTTCTCCGTCTCGACGATGTTGTTGCGCGAGCGGTACTCGACGATCTTGGCTTCGGCTTCCAGAACCTGGCCGCGCAGCTCCTCGATCCGCTCGCCCAGCCACTCGGTCGCCCGCTCCGAGGCCGCGAACTTCGCCTCGATCTGCGTCACCAGGTACTGCTCGGCGAGCGCGTTGGCGAGACTCGCCGCCTTCTGCGGGCGTTCGGAGGTGACGGTGAGCGAGATGACGTAGGAGCGGCCGACCTGGGCGGCTTCGACCCGGCTTCCGAGAGCGCTGACCGTGCGGTTGAGCGCGACCTGCTCGGGGTCCATGGCGGGCTCGACCGGCCCCTCCTCGCCGCCGCTGGCGAAGAGGTAGTCCAGCCAGTGGTCGGGGATGTAGGCGAACGGGTTCAGGGCGGCGAGCGGCGAAGGCCCCTCGTCCCGGAGCGCGGCGTTGAACTCGGGGTCGGCGGTGAGATTGAGCTCCTGCGCGGCGCGGCGGAGGAATTCGCGCGAGTTGAGCAGCTCGATCTCGCTCTCGATGGTCGCGGCGTCGGCGATCATCTCCTCGACGACGCCGTCGATCTGCACCACCTGCGCGTCCCGGTTCTTGACGTGGAGCAGCGCCTCGGCGGTGTACAGCGGGGTCGCCCGGTTGACGTAGACGAAGGCGCCTGCGGTCGCCAACAGGACCACGGCCAGCAGAACCCATTTCCGGCGGAGCAGCGCGCGCCACAGCTCCCGGAGGTTCAGCTCCCTTTCGTGGTCCTGCTCGATGACGTTGCCGCCGCCGATCAGACGGATCGCTTCGTTCGCCATGCTGTCAACCTTCGCGTCGCCGCCACGCCTGCTGCAGGGGCGCGGCCGCACTGCGGTTCAGGATACGCCGCCCGAGATGCCGGCGCGATCCATACCAAAAGGAGCGAGCCCGGGGCAATCGAGCGCCGGGGCGTCGCACCAGGGCGCGGCTCGCTCTCATGCGATCCACCACCCGCTCCGACCCGCCGAAACGATGAACCCCATCGCCAGGAAAACGCCTCATGAGATGCTATCGTCCGAGGCGGGTGGGCCGGCGACCTCCGAGGCGAGGGGGGCCGATCTCAACCAAACCGCGGACAATGTGCGTCAAATCTCCGGAAAGTTCAAGATATAGAGAGCCGGCGCCGGTCGATCCACCCGATGATGTGGTCATGCCAGTTGGGGAGCGTGGCTGCAAGTTCAATCCGCACGTGGGTCCATGGCATCCTGCAGGCCATCGCCGAGAAAGTTGAACGAGATCACGGTGAGGAAGATCAGGCAGCCGGGCCAGACCGCAAGCCCGGGCGCCTGCCAGATCAGCTCCTGCGCGCCGGTGAGCATGTTGCCCCAGCTCGGCAGCGGCGGCTGGATGCCGAGGCCGAGAAAGCTCAGCACCGATTCGACCAGGATGACGTTGCCGATCGAGAGCGTCGTCGCGACGATCACCGGCGAGGCGACGTTGGGCAGGATGTGGCGGCGCATGATGGTAAGCGGCCCGGCGCCGAGCGCTTCCGCGGCGCGGACGAAGTCCTGCTCGCGGAGCGAGAGGGTGGCGCCGCGCACCAGCCGCGCCGTGCCCGTCCAGCCGACCAGGGTCACGATCACGAGGATTCGCCAGAGGCTCGCGTCCTCGTCCCGGATCAGCGCTTCGGGGAAGCCGAGCTTGCCGAGGTCGACCGCCGCGAGGACGATCAGCAGCGGCAGCAGCGGCAGGGCGATCACCGCGTCGACGAGTCGCATCAGGACCGCATCGGTGCGGCCGCCGAGGTAGCCGGCGAGCAGCCCGGCCGCGGTGCCGATCACCGCCGCCGCGACCGCGCCGGTGAGGCCGACGAACAGCGACACCCGGCCGCCCTCGAGCAGGCGGACCAGCACGTCGCGACCGAGCTCGTCGGTGCCGAGCGGATGGCGGGCGTCGGCCGGCGCGAAGCGGTTGAGCAGGTCGACCGCGTCCGGGTCGACCTCGAGCAGCCGCGCGACCAGGGGCGCGGCCAGGCTCGCGAGCAGCAGGACCACCAGCACGCCCCCCGAAGCGACCGCGAGGTGGTGGCGGAGAAAGCGGCGCAGCAGGAGCCGCCCGGGCGACGTCGGGCGGCGCGCGCTGCCGCGCCCGGCGGCCAGAGCGGCGGCGTGGGCGGGCTCAGCGGGCATAGCTGATCCGCGGGTCGAGCGCGGCGTACACCATGTCGGCGCCGAGGTTGGCGAGCAGGGTGACGAGGGTCGCGAACAGCAGGCCGACCAGCGCGAGGTTGAAGTCGTTGCCCATCACCGCGTCGTAGATCAGCTTGCCCATGCCGAGGTGCGCGAACATGGTCTCGACCACGAGCGCGCCCGAGAACAGGGTGCCGAAATCGAGCGCGAGGATGGTCACCACCGGGATCATGGCGTTCCTGAGCGCGTGGCCGGTCAGCACGACCCGAAAGCTCAGGCCCTTGGCGCGCGCCGTGCGCACGTAGTCGGCGCGGAGCGTCTCCAGCATCGCCGCGCGGGTGAAGCGGACCAGGCTCGCGGTCGACACGATGCTGAGCGTCATCACCGGCAGCACGAGGTGGCGCAGCCGGTCCAGCCAGCCGGCCCCGGCGCCGGCCGAGGTGCCGCTCGCCGGCAGCCAGCCGAGCTCGACCGCGAACAGCAGGATCAGCAGCAGCGCCAGCCAGAACGAAGGGATCGAGAACCCGGCGAAGGCGAACAGGTTGATGCCGTAGTCGAGCCACGAGCGGGGACGGGCCGCGGCGAGCATCCCGGCCGGCAGAGCCACCAGCAGGGAGATCAGGAAGGCCGCCCCCATCAGCAGGCAGGTGTTGGCGAGCCGCGGCAGGAGCACGTCGAGCACCGGGACCGCGTACAGGCGCGAGAACCCGAAGTCGCCCTGAAGCGCGGCCACGAGCCAGTTCGCGTACCGCTCGAGCAGCGGCCGGTCCAGCCCGTAGAGCGCCTTCAGGCGCGCGACATCGGCCGAGGTCATGTTCGGGTCGCCGCTCGCCATCAGGTCGATCGGGTCGCCCGGCATCAGGCCGAGCAGGACGTAGACCACCAGCGACATGACGAGCAGGACCAGCCCGGCGCCGAGCAGCCGCCGGATCAGGAAGCTCAGCACGCCAGGGGGCTGCCGGACGTCATGGGGGCGACGCTGCGCGGTGTTCGGAAGATCAGGCCGGATCGGCCGCGTGCCAGGTCTCGATCCGAAGCGTCGAAGGGTCCTGATGGCCGGTCGGCACCACGCCTTCGAGCCAGAGCGGCCAGACGTGGGCGTCGGCGCGGAAGTAGAGCGGCAGGGCCGGCAGCTCGCTGGCGTAGATCTCCTGGATCCGCCGCCACATCGCCTTCCGCTTCTCGCGGTCCAGCTCGCGCTCGATGTCCTCGAGCAGCTGGTCCATCTCGGCGTTCTTGAAGCCGGTGTAGTTCTGCCCCGACCAGCCGTTCGCCTCGCTCGGGATCTCCTCGGAGTGGAGGGTCGAACGCGGCACGTTCTCGGGCGAGCTGATCCAGGCGAACATCGCCATGTGGTCGAAGCGCCGCTTGCTCGTGGTCTCGCCGAAGAACACCCGCGCCGGCTCGTTCTCGATCCTGACCTCGATCCCGAGCCGCTTCCACTGGCTCTGCAGCACCTGCTCGACCAGCTCGCGCGAGCGGTTGCCGGCGGTGGTCATCAGCGTGAAGGCGAGCCGCCGGCCGTCCGGCCCGTGCCGGATGCCGTTCCGGAGGTCGGCATAGCCCGCCTCGTCGAGCAGCGCCGCCGCCCGCTCGAGGTCCTCCTCGTAGTGCGGGATGTCGTCGGCGTGGACCCAGTCGAGCGGGCTGACGCTGGTGTGCGCGACCGGCTGCCGCCCTTCGAACAGCTGCTCGCTCAACGCCTGCCGGTCGAGGCCGAGGATCAGCGCCTGGCGGACCCGCCGGTCGGCGAGCACCGGGTCGTCGAGCATCAGGTCGACGTGCTCGTAGACGAGGCCCGGCTTGTAGGTGATCCGATAGGCGTCACCGTGGCGCTTCTCGAAGGCCAGCGCCTGGTCGACCGTGAGGCCGACCTCGCCCGGGATCATGTCGATCGAGCCGGAGAGCAGGTTCGCTTCCAGGGCCGCCGTGTTCTCGATCGCCTTGACCACGATCCGCTCGAAATAGGGGGCCTCGCCGTAGAAGGTCGGGTTGGGCTCGAGGGTGACGGATGCGCCGGGCGCGACCGCCGTGATCTTGTAGGGCCCGAACCAGAGGCCCGGGTTGGTCGTGTCGGTGTCGAACAGGGTCCGGTTCCGATACGTGCTCGGATCCGCCTCGAACCGCGCCCGCTCGAGATGCGCCGGGATCAGCTCGAAATCGTTGATCGCGTTGTACTCGAAGGTGACCCGGTCGACGTGCATGACGAAGGTCTTGTCGTCGACCACGTCGATCTCGAGGATCCGCCGGTACAGCTCGGCGTTGGTGACCCCGCTCTCCGGATGCTTGCCGACCTCGAGGGTGAACAGCACGTCGTCGGTGGTGACCGGGGTGCCGTCGCCCCAGGTCGCATCGGGCTGGATGGTGTAGGTGAGCGCGATCCCCTCGCCACCGTCCGCGAGCGGCTCGATCTCGGCGAGGCCGTTCTCGAGGGTCGGCAGCTCCGTGCACAGCATGCAGACCAGCTCCCAGTCGGGGTCGTAGGCCGTGAACGGGCGCTGGGCCATCGACAGCACGTACTTCTTGGCCATCATCGAATCGATGTTCGGGTGGAAGTTCGACGGGAACTGGGTGATGCCGATCGTGAGCTGCCTGGGCGCGGCTGCCGCCTCGTCCGCCAGCGTGCCGGCGAGCAGCGCGAGAATGAACGCGAGGGTCCGTCCAGCCATCGGGCACTCCTTCGAGTATCGTCGACCGCCATCGCACGATCGAACGTCCCGCCGCAAGGCGAAGACCGTGCCGCCGCCCGCCTGCGACGACCCCGCACCGTCGCGACGTGGTCCGAGGCGATATGATCCTCGCGCAGGAACCGACCAGGGAGCAGCTTGATGAAGGCTTGGTTGACGGCGGTCGTCCTCCTCGTCGCCGCCGGCGCCGTGCAGGGCGCCGAGATCCACCTCGACGACGCCTGGGTCAGGGTCTCGCTCGGCGCGGTGCCGAACAGCGCCGCCTACATGACCATCCGGAGCGACGCGCCCGACCGCCTGACCGGCGCGTCGAGCCCCGCGGCCAAGCGGGTCGAGCTGCACACCACCACGATGCACGCCGGCGTCTCGCAGATGCGGCGGCTCCAGGCGGTGGAGGTCGGGCCCGGCTCGCCTGCGGTCCTGCAGCCGGGCGGCATGCACCTGATGCTCCTCGGGCTGACCGGGAGGCTCGAGGAGGGTGATGCGATCCGGCTCGACCTGGAGTTCGAGCAGGCCGGAACGGTCGCCGTGGAGGTGCCGGTGCGGGGCCTCCGGGCCGGCGGCGGTTCGGGCCACGGCCCTGGCGGCCACGGCTCGGGCGGCCACGGCTCGGGCGGCTGATCAGCTGCCGGGCGGCGGCGCGTCGGGGAGCAGCCCGCCCTCGAGCCGTTCGCCATCGATCCGGATCTCGCCGGCCCGGACCATCAGATACCAGCCGGCGTCGACCTTGAGCGGCTGCTCCGCCCAGTTCTTGCCGAAGGTCCGCTCGCCGAGCAGCCGGGCACCGGCGTAGCGGTGCAGCAGCGCCGCCAGGACCTCGGCGCTGCTCCGGGTGTCGGGGCCGATCAGCACGTCGAGGGGCCCGATCGTCGCGCGCCGCGGCGGGGCCGGGATGGCGAACACGATCACGCCGCGGCGGCCGACGATCCGGACGGCGCCGGGGCGGGCGCCGGTGAAGATGCCGGCGACCTCGAGCATTCGGGCGATGCTGCCGCCGCGGTGCGTGCGCAGGTCGATCTCGAGCCGGTCGCCGGGGCGGAGCGCCGCGAGCGCGCCGAGCACCTGTCCGCTGGCGCGCCGGCCGAAGCGGTCGATCCGGATCCGGAGCACCCCCGGGGAGACCCGGTGGGCCAGGGTGACCGAACGCGGCACCACGCCGGCGCGGATCAGCTGCGGGTCCGCCTCCGGCACCGCCAGCAGCCGCGCACCCTCGGGCCAGGCCGCGGCGATGGTCTCGGCGGCGCAGCGGAGCTCGCCCGCGCACGCGCCCCGGACCGCCTCCAGGTCGGGCACCGCGCCCGCCGGGGCGTGCCGCGCGATCAGCGCCTCGAGCCGCTCGAAGCCGTCGCCCGCGTTCGCGTGGAAAGGCAGGCACAGAAGCGCGGCCACGAGCAGGGCGCTTGCACCTCGGCTGCGCCGCCGCCGCGCGGGCGGCGCGTGGCGCCGGGGCGCGCCCGCGACCGCCGCAGCCCCGCTCCGCCGGACGATCCAGCGCCCGGTCAAGCGCCCGGTCAATGGCGGTATCAGTGGCAGTAGTTGAGCGCGCCGACCATGTGGGCGCCCCAGGGCGTCTCGCCGACGCCGTCGATCACCTTGACGAGCTTCCGGGCGCCGACGTCGATCACCGCCACCTGCCCGGTGCTGCCGAGGGCGACGTAGAGCTTCTTGCCGTCGGGCGTGACGACGCCCGTCTCGGGCGCCCCGGGGAGCGCGATCTCGCCGACCGGGACGAGCGCCTCGAGGTCGTAGATCAGCGCCTTCGACTCGCCGCGGCTGAGCACGAACGCCGTGCTCTCGAACCAGCCGGTGTTGACGCCGGTCATGTCGTGCGCGCCGGGCAGGCGCGCGACCTCCTCGAGGCGCGCGACGTCGATGATCGAGACCGTCCGGTCGCCGTTGTTGGGGACGATCATGAGCCGGCCGTCGGCGGTGGCGTACGCCCGCCACGGCTCGTCGCCGAGCTCGAGCGTGCGGACCGTGCGGCCGGCTTCGAGGTCGAGCACCGCGAGGCGGTCGCCCTCGCCGTAGGCGGCGAAGCCGAGCCGCCGGTCGGGCGTCGGCGTCACGCTGATCACGCCCTGGAAGCTGCCGTCGTCGGGCGCGGTTCCCGCCGCGAGGCCGGGCTCGCCGAGCGCGATCTCGTCGATCACGCGCCCGCTCCCGACATCGATCACGGAGACCAGCGGCGCTCCGAGGTTGCCCACGAACAACCGCTCGCCGCCGGGACCGAAGGTCATGTTGTGCGGCTGGTGCAGCCCGTCGATCCGGGCGATCTCCCGCTCCTCGGCGAGCGACACCAGCGAGACGCTCCCGGCGCCGATGTTGCCGACCGCGAGCAGGTCGCCGTCGGGTCCGAGCTCCATGTGCTCGGGCTCGTGGCCGAGGCGAACGGTGGCCCGCGCCTCGCCCGTCGCGAGGTCGACGATCGAGATGGTGTCGTCGGCGGTGTTGGTCGTCGCCATGCGCCCGAGAGCATCGCTGACCGCGACCTGGTGCGGCAACGCGCCGACCTCGATCCGCGCCACCACCTCGTCGCGCGCCGGATCGATCACGGCAACATCGGCGGAATCGCGGTTCGGCACGAAGACATGGCCGTCCCATGCGCCGGCCGCGAGCGCGGGTGCCGCCGCGACGGCCGTTCCGATGCTGAAGCCGACGGAGATCCAGAGGCGGGTGCGGGGCATGGCTTTCCTCGTCATGGCGGAGGCTCGACCCGTCGAGCCTTAAGAGGCCCGGCCGCGGATGTCCATAAGCGGGCCCGCCGCCGTCCTCACCTAGCTGTTGTTTGACAAGACTCTGCGCTTGGACCAGCTTATTCCGATCCGAGGATCGGGTGCTAAGACCGCAACCAACGGCGACCCAGCACGAGGCACGTCTGAACACCCGAGGCACGTCTGAACAGAGGAGATCCGATCGTGAGCGAGATGAAGCGCAACGAGGCGCCGGCCGCACCAGCACGCCGCCGGTTCATCAAGGGAGCCGCCGTCGGCGCCGCCGGCGCAGGCGCGGCCCTGGCCGCCCCGGCCATCGTCCGGGCGCAGAGCACGACCCTCAAGATGCAGGGCTCGTGGGGACCGACCGACATCTTCAACGAGATGGCGGAAGACTACGTCAAGATGGTCAACGAGATGTCGGGCGGCGAGCTCAAGATCGACTACCTGGTCGGCGGGGCGGTCGTGAAGCCGTTCAGCGTCCAGGACGCGACCCACGCCGGCATTCTCGACGGCGCCCATACGGTGCCCGCCTACTGGTACGGCAAGAACAAGGCGGCGTCCCTGTTCGGCACCGGCCCGGTCTATGGCTGGGACGCGCACCAGTGCCTGGGCTGGATCTACTACGGCGGCGGCCAGGAGCTCTACGACGAGCTCGTGCAGGACATCCTGGGCCTCAACCTGGTCGGCTTCTTCAGCACGCCGATGCCGACCCAGCCGCTCGGCTGGTTCAAGCAGGAGATCACCTCGGTCGACCAGATGAACGGCCTGAAGTACCGGACCGTCGGCCTCGCCACCGACGTCATGCAGACGATGGGCCTGGCGGTGACCCAGCTGCCCGGCGGCGAGATCGTGCCGGCCCTGGAGCGCGGCGTGATCGAGGCGTTCGAGTACAACAACCCGACCTCCGACCGTCGCTTCGGCGCCCAGGACGTCTCCAAGCACTACATGATGGGCAGCTACCACCAGAACAACGAGTTCTTCGAGATCATCTGGAACAAGGCCAAGTACCAGTCCCTGCCGGAGGGCCATCAGGCGATCCTGAAGTACGCCGCGCAGGCCGCCTCGTCGAACAACCTGTGGAAGGCGTTCGACCAGTACTCGACGGACTTCACGGGGCTGCGGCAGGAGGACGGCGTCAACGTCTACCGGACGCCGGAAGACATCCTCAAGGCGCAGCTCGCGGCGTGGGACACCGTCGTCGAGAACCTCAGCTCGGACGACTTCTTCAAGCGGGTGATCGACTCGCAGAAGGCCTGGGGCCAGCGGGTCGGGCAGTACATGATCTTCAACCAGTCGGACCCGAAGCTGGCCTACGAGCACTACTTCGGCGCGCTCGGCTTCTAGACCGGCGGCCACGTCACCACGAGGGGCGGTGCCGGCGGCGCCGCCCCTCCGACACCGGATGCCGGCGCGCGGTGGGCCCGGCAAGCGGCCTGAGGAGGAGAAGAGCCGCGCCATGAGCATGTACCGGGTTCTGCAGATCGGCCTCGCCGTGCTCCTCATGGTCGGGTTCGTCCTACCATGGGTCACGTCCGCCGGCCTTTCCTTCAGCGGGATCGACATCGCCGGCCTGACCGGCGCGCCGGACACCTTCCCGGAGGGCTTCGAGACGGGGCTGATCGGCGTCGGCGCTCCGTTCTTCGATCTCTTCTACCTCGTGCCGGTGCTCGCCCTCCTGACCATCGGCGCTGCCGTCTTCGGGCGCGGCCTCACGATCATGGCCGCGGTGACCGGGGTCTTCACCCTCGTCCTCTTCCTGTACTGGATCGCCGACTTCCAGACCGACCTTCGCGGCCTGATGCGGATCGGCCTGTGGATCGTGATCGTCGCCGCCATCCTGATGGTCGTCGCCACGGTCGTCTTTCACCTCGATCCCTTCCTGCATTTCGTCGACGAGCTCAACGCCTACACCGGCAAGACCTTCGCCTGGACCATCGTCATCCTGACCTTCGGCGTCAGCTACGAGGTCTTCGTCCGCTACGCGCTCCGGGCGCCGACGTCGTGGGCCTACGACGTCAGCTACATGATGTACGGCTCGCTGTTCCTGATGGCGGGGGCCTACACCCTCGCCAACAACGGCCACGTCCGCGCGGACGTCATCTACCGGCTGTGGCCGGTCAAGGTGCAGGGGACGATCGACCTGATCCTGTTCCTGCTGTTCTACTTCCCCGGCGTGATGGCCCTGATCTACTCGGGCTTCATCTTCTCGCGCATGTCCTTCATGTTCAAGGAATCGAGCGTATTCAGCCCGGCGGGCGTGCCGATCTACCAGCTGAAGGCGCTCATCCCGCTAGCCGGCATCTTCCTGTTCCTGCAAGGGATCTCGGAGCTGGTCCGCTGCGTGCGCGCGATCCGCACCGGGGTCTGGCCGGTCCGGCTGCAGGACGTCGACGAGATGGAGAGCGCGCTGCAGCACTTCCACGAAGACCACGAGCGGCTCGAGCGCGAGCGCCAGCGCGGCGGGGAGGTCGCCCGATGACCGACCCTCAGATCGGCATCTTGATGCTCGGCCTGTTCATCTTCATCATCATGCTCGGCTTTCCGATCGCGTTCACGCTGGTCGCGATGGCGGTGTTCTTCGGCTACTACGCCATGCAGGGCCGGATCTTCGACCTCCTGGTCCAGAACACCTACGACGTCATGGCGAACGACATCCTGGTCGCCGTGCCGCTGTTCCTGTTCATGGGCTACATCATCGAGCGGGCGAACATCATCGACCGCCTGTTCTACTCGATCCAGCTCGCGGCACGCGCCATCCCGGGCTCCATGGCGGTCGCGGCGCTGCTGACCTGCGCGGTGTTCGCGACCGCGACCGGGATCGTCGGGGCGGTGGTGACGCTGATGGGGCTGCTCGCCTTCCCTGCGATGCTCCGCGCCGGCTACGACACCAACCTCTCGGCCGGGGTGATCTGCGCGGGCGGCACGCTCGGGATCCTGATCCCGCCGTCGATCATGCTGATCGTCTACGCTGCGACCGCCAGCATATCGGTGGTGCAGCTGTACGCGGCGGCGCTGTTCCCGGGATTCCTGCTCGCCGGCCTGTACATCCTCTACGTGATCGTCCGCGCCGTCCTCAATCCGAAGCTCGCGCCCAAGCTCGAGGGCGTGGACGCCGGCTTCGGCGAGGTGCTGGTCAATCTGCTCACCTCGTTCTTCCCGCTCGCGGTCCTCATCCTCTCGGTGCTCGGGGCGATCCTGTTCGGGCTCGCCACGCCGTCGGAAGCGGCTGCGGTCGGCGCGCTCGGCGGGCTGGTGCTGGCCGCCGCCTACCGGGCCCTGTCCTGGGACCGGCTCAAGGAAGCGGTCTTCCTCACCGCCCGGACGACCGCGATGATCTGCTACCTGTTCATCGGGTCGTGGACGTTCAGCTCGGTGTTCTCCTATCTCGGCGGCCACGACCTCGTCGAGCAGATGATCCTCTCCCTCGAGCTCAACCGGGTCACCTTCCTGATCCTCGCCCAGCTCATCATCTTCCTGCTCGGCTGGCCGCTGGAATGGACCGAGATCATCATCATTTTCGTGCCGATCTTCCTGCCGCTGCTCGACGACTTCGGGGTCAACCCGATCATCTTCGGTATGCTGGTCGCGCTCAACCTGCAGACCTCGTTCCTGACCCCGCCGATGGCGATGTCGGCGTACTATCTCAAGGCCGTGGCGCCGCCACACGTCCAGCTGATGAACATCTTCAGGGGCGTCATGCCGTTCCTGGCCATGGTCTTCATCGCCATGGCGAGCCTGTACATCTTTCCGGAGCTGGCGCTGTGGTTGCCGAATCAGATCTACGGCAATTGAGCGCCCGCGCCCTTGCGGCGGCGCTCCATGACGGCAGGACCAGCGCCGCGGAGGTGGTCGAGCGCTGCCTCGAGCGGATCGCGGCCCGCGAGGAGGAGGTCCGGGCCTGGACCTTCCTCGATCCCGATCATGCCCGCCGTCAGGCCCGGGCGCTCGACGACTTCAGGAGGCACGGCCTGCCCATGGGCCCGCTCCACGGCGTCCCGGTCGGGGTCAAGGACATCGTCGACACCAAGGACTTCGGCACCGAGAACGGGACCGTGCTGCACGCCGGCCGGCGGCCGAGGCAGGATGCGACGATCGTCCAGCGGCTGCGTTCGGCGGGGGCCGTCGTCCTCGGCAAGACGGTCACGACCGAGCTCGCCGCCTACGCGCCCGGCAAGACCCGGAACCCGCACGACCCGGCGCACACCCCCGGCGGCTCGTCCTCCGGGTCGGCGGCGGCGGTCGCCGACGGCATGGTGCCGCTCGCGATCGGGACCCAGACCAACGGCTCCGTGATCCGGCCCGCGGCCTTCTGCGGCGTCTACGGCTTCAAGCCGAGCCACGGCCTGATCCCGCGGACGGGGGTGCTCGCGCAGTCGCGCCCGCTCGACACGATCGGGACGATGGGCGGCTACCTCGAGGACGCGGCGCTGCTCGCCGAGGTCCTGATCGGCGCCGACGGTCACGATCCCGACGTCCTCCCGGTGGCGCCGCCGCGGCTGCTCGAGCTTCTCGACCAGCCGCCGCCGGTCGTCCCGACGCTTGCCTTCGTCCGCTCGCCGGTCTGGGACCAGGCGGAGGAGGAGACCCGGAGCGCCTTCGCCGAGCTGCAGGGAGCCCTCGGCGACCGCGTCGAGGAGGTCGAGCTGCCCTCGGCCTTCGCCCGCGCCCACGACCTCCAGCGGACCCTGATGGAGGCCGACTTCGCGCGCAGCTTCCACGACCTCTACGAGCGCGGCGCCGACCAACTGAGCCCGACCATGCGCGGCCAGATCGAGCGCGGCCGGACCCTGCTCGCGGTCGACTACAACCGGGCAGTCGAGGCGATCGCGGTCTACAACACGGTGCTCGACGGGCTGTTCGACCGCTACGATGCGATCCTGACGCCGTCGGCGCCCGGTCCCGCGCCGCGCGGGCTGGACGCGACCGGAAGTCCGGCCTTCTGCACCATCTGGACGCTGTGCGGCACGCCCGCGCTGACCCTGCCGCTCCTGCAGAGCGAGCGCGGCCTGCCGATCGGCGTGCAGCTGGTCGGATGCAAGAACGAGGACGGCCGCCTGCTCCGCACCGCCCGCTGGCTGGTCGAGACACTGAAGACGGCGGCGTGATTTCCGGAGCCGACCGCCACCGCGTGGGCCGATGGCGTCAGGAGACGCCGCCGCGCTCCTGCTGACCTTCGGCCAGGCCACCGGCAGCGTCGCTCGCCATCTTCGCGTTGCGCACGCCGTCGACGATGTTCCACACCATCATCAGCACCCCGATCCCGACCACGATCCACAGCACCGGCTCCTGGACCTTGAGCAGGAGGACCGCGAAGAAGGTGAGGACGATGGCGAGGGCGACGATGCCGCTGATGACGGTTCGGACCACGTGAGCGCCCCTCCTTGACAGGCGTGCTCGTGTCATAGGTGTCGCGGGTCGCGGGCGTCAAGGGACCCGCCCGGAGGCGCCCCGTGACAACGACGCGGCCGTCATCTATCCAGGTCGCCGGGTCGGTTCAGGAGGGAGCCAGGTTCCATGCGTCGCCGCCGCCGCGCCAAGATCCTCGCCACCCTCGGCCCCTCGAGCGCCTCGCCGGAGCGGATCGCCGAGCTGGTCGACGCCGGCGCGGACGCCTTCCGGTTCAACTTCTCCCATGGCACCCACGAGCAGCACCAGACGCGCTACGATGCTGTCCGGCTGGTCGAGCAGGAGCGCGGCCGGCCGATCGCGGTCGTCATGGACGTGCAGGGGCCGAAGCTCCGGGTCGGCGAGTTCCGCGACGGCTCGATCCAGCTACGCGCCGGGCAGCGCTTCCGGCTCGACCTCGACGACGCCCCCGGCGATCAGGACCGCGTCGGGCTGCCCCATCCCGAGATCTTCGCCGCGGTCGACGCGGGCGCGCAGCTCCTCCTCGACGACGGCAAGATCCGGCTCGAGGTGCAGCAGGTCGACGGTCGCACGATCGATACCACGGTCCGCGCCGGCGGCATCCTGTCCGACCACAAGGGGGTCAATGTCCCGGACGTGGTCCTGCCGGTCTCGCCGCTGACCGACAAGGACCGGAGCGATCTCGCCTTCGGGCTCGAGATGGGGGCCGACTGGGTGGCGCTGTCGTTCGTGCAGCGCCCGGAGGACGTCGCCGAGGCGCGCCGCCTCACCGCCGGGCGCGCGGCGCTGATGTCCAAGATCGAGAAGCCGGCGGCGATCGAGCGCCTGACCGAGATCATCGAGTTGTCCGACGGGATCATGATCGCGCGCGGCGACCTCGGGGTCGAGATGCCGCCCGAGGACGTCCCGAGCCTGCAGAAGAAGATCATCCGCGCCTCGCGGGACGCCGGCAAGCCGGTGGTGGTCGCGACCCAGATGCTGGAATCGATGATCCGGGCGCCGGCGCCGACCCGGGCCGAGGCCTCCGACGTCGCCACCGCGGCGTACGACGGCGCGGACGCGATGATGCTCTCGGCGGAGACCGCGGTCGGCGACTACCCGGTCGAGGCGGTCGCGA
Source organism: Geminicoccaceae bacterium (assembly GCA_036375275.1). GTDB lineage: Bacteria > Pseudomonadota > Alphaproteobacteria > Geminicoccales > Geminicoccaceae > DASUSF01. The sequence goes on from DASUSF010000439.1 coordinate 28,640, forward strand.
TGATGGACCGGATCCTGCGCAAGGTGGAAGCCGACCCGCTGTACCGGACCTACGTCGACGCCTACCACGCCGAGGCCGAGCGGACCGCCCCGGACGCGATCACGCTCGCCGCGCGCGAGGTCGCGAGCACCATGCGGGCGGGCGCCATCGTCACCTACACGACCACCGGCTCGACCGCGCTGCGCGCGGCCCGCGAGCGCCCCGAGCAGCCGATCCTCGGCCTGATCAACCGGCTCAGCACGGCGCGCCGGCTGGCCCTGCTCTGGGGCGTGCACGGCGTGGTCGCCGACGACGTCCACGACATCGACGAGATGGTGGCGCATGCCTGCGAGCACGCGGTGGCGGCCGGCTTCGCCGAGGTCGGCACCTCGCTCGTGATCACCGCCGGCGTGCCGTTCGGCACCCCGGGCGCCACCAACCTGCTCCGGATCGCCTGGGTCACCCGGACCTGACGCGATCCGGAGCGGCGCTGCGGCGTGGCTTCGGGCAGGCCGCGGGCGATCATCTGGGCTCGGACGCGGCGGAGCCCCCGGCCTCGCGCCGGCATCTTTCTTGCTTCATCGGTGGGGCGGATCGAAGCAAGCAAAGAGAACCCGCCCATGGACATCCTGGCCCGCTTGTTCGCCCTCTTGTCGCTTTGCCTCGCCTTGATGCTCACGGCGGCACCGGTCGCGGCAGGGTTGGTGGACGAGCCTTTCGTGGTCGCCCAGGCACCGACCGACGCCACCGCCCCGGAGCCGCTTGCCGAGCCGGAAGGCGAGGTGGTCGAGCAAACGCCCGAGCTCGACACCGGAAATACCGCGTGGATGCTCGCGTCCACCGCGCTCGTGCTGATGATGACCGTTCCCGGCCTCGCCCTCTTCTATGGCGGCATGGTCCGCAAGATCAACGTGCTCTCGGTGTTGATGCAGGTGTTCGCCACCTGCTGCGCGATGACGATCACCTGGATGGTGATCGGCTACAGCCTCGCCTTCACCGAAGGTAGTCCCTACGTCGGCGGGCTTGGCCAGCTGTTCCTCGCCAGCATGGCCGTGGACACGCTATCCGGCTCGATCCCGGAATCGGTCTTCATGACCTTCCAGATGACCTTCGCGATCATCACGCCGGCGCTCGCGGTCGGCGCTTTCGTCGACCGGATGCGGTTCTCGGCCATGCTCCTCTTCATGGTGCTCTGGTCGATCGTGGTCTATTCGCCGGTGGCGCACTGGGTGTGGGGGCCGGGCGGCTTCCTCCTCGACAGCGGCGTGCTCGACTTCGCGGGCGGCACGGTCGTCCACATCAACGCCGGGATCGCGGGCCTGGTCGCCGCCCTCGTCCTCGGCCGGCGGATCGGCTACGGCGACGAGCCCATGCCACCGCACAACCTCACCCTCACGCTCATCGGCGCCTCGCTCCTGTGGGTCGGCTGGTTCGGCTTCAACGCCGGCTCGGCGCTCGCTGCCGACGGCCGTGCCGGGATGGCCATGGCGGCCACCCAGATCGCGACCGCGGCCGCTGCCATCGGCTGGATGTCCGCGGAATGGGTGACCCGCGGCAAGCCGAGCCTGCTCGGCATCGCCTCGGGCGCGGTCGGCGGCCTGGTCGCGATCACCCCCGCCTCCGGCTTTGTGCTCCCGGGCGGTGCGCTCGTGATCGGCCTCGTCGCCGGCGTGGTCTGCTTCTGGGGCGCGACCTGGCTCAAGAACACCCTGGGCTACGACGACAGCCTGGACGTGTTCGGCGTGCACGGCATCGGCGGCATCGTCGGCGCCCTGCTCACCGGAGTCTTCGCGGCCGAGTCGGTCGGCGGCGTCCCCGGGCTGCTCGAGGGCAACGCCGGCCAAGTCGCGATCCAGGTCTACGGCATCCTCGCGACCCTGATCTGGTCGGGCCTCGCGAGCTTCGTTCTGCTGAAGATCGTCGACGCGACGGTCGGGCTTCGGGTCGACGCCGATACCGAGCGCGAAGGCCTCGACATCCGGCTGCATGGCGAAACCGTGCCCTGATCGGCCTCCGTCCGGGGAGAGCCGCCTCTACAAGCTCTCCCCGCGCATGATCCGCGGCAGGTCGCCGAGCACGCCGGCGGCGTGGCGCATGAAGAAGCGCTTGAGCGGCGGGATCCGCTCGACCGCACCGAGGCCGGCATCGCGGGCCAGCCGGAGCGGCAGGACGTCGTTCGCGAACAGGCGGTTCAGGCCGTCGGTGATCGCGACCAGCGCGAAGGCGTCGAAGCGTCGCCAGCGCGCGTAGCGCGCGAGCACCTCCGGTGCGCCGTGGTCGAGGCCGAGCCGGGCGGCATCGACCACCACCTCCGCCAGCCCCGCGACGTCCCGGAGGCCGAGGTTCCAGCCCTGGCCGGCGATCGGGTGGATCGCCTGCGCGGCGTCGCCCACCAGGGCGACCCGGCGCTCCGCGACCCGCTCGGCCCGGACCAGGCTCAGGGGGTAGTGGAAGCGCGGCCCGACCAGGTCGAGATCACCCAGCCGATCGCCGAAGCGCTCCCATACCTCGTCGGTGAACGCCCCGTCGTCGAGCCCGATCAGCTCGCGCGCGAGCCCGCTCTCGGCGGCCCAGACGATCGACGAGCGCTGCCCGGTCATCGGCAGGATCGCGAACGGCCCGCTCGGGAAGAAGTGCTCGACCGCGACGCCGTGGTGCGGCCGGGTGTGGGCGAAGGTCGCGACCAGGGCGGTCTGCCGGTAGTCGTGGCGGCGCACGGGGATGCCGGCGGCCGCGCGCACCGTCGAGCCGCGGCCATCGGCGCCGACCACCAGCGGCGCACGGGCCAGTCCGCCGCCGGCGAGCCGGACCGTCGCCTCCGCCTCCGTGCGCTCGAGGTCGCTGATCGAGGCGGGGGCGAGGCTTTCCAGCACCTCGCCCTCGAGTGCGCGCAGGCGCGCGATCAGCGCGCTGTTCAGGATCCGGTTCTCGACGATGTGGCCGAGGGGCGCGCCCAGCTCCGCATGGTCGTAGTGGACCTCGAGCGGCGAGCCGCCCTCCCGGACCGCGATGTCGAGGATCGGCTGCGCCTCCGCCGCGACCGCCGGCCAGACGTCGATCGCCTCGAGCAGACGGCGCGACGCCGGAGCCACCGCGGTCACCCGCCCGTCGAACCCGACGTCGGTGCGAACCTCGAGCGGACGCGCCTCGATCAGGAGCGTCCGGAGACCGGCCCCCGCGACCGCCGCGGCGAAGGTGAGCCCGGTCAGCCCGCCGCCGACGACGATCAGGTCGACCCGCCGATCCGTTGCCATGCCCGCGACATATCAAGTCCGGGCGTCGCCCCGACGTGGCATCTGGTCGCACGTGCCTGAAGCGGCGGCTGCGCGCGGTCCGGATGCCCAGGCGGCTCGATGCACACCAACCGGGCAGGTGTGCCATGCCTGCCTGCAAGATGTGCAGCGCGTCCCGCCGTGCCCGGCGCGGGAGCCGCGATGCGCGTCCTCGGGGGCGGATGCGGTCCGCGCCGATCGGGCCTGGCACATGCCTTGCTGCGCTCCGCGGCGCGGACCCGGCGCATCACCCGGGCCCGCCCGGGCCTCGCGCACCGCGAGGCGGATCGTTCCTCGGTTACGCGCGATGGGAGTACAGGATGACAAGGATCGCGAAAGCGACGGCGTGTGGACTGGCGCTCGGGCTCGGCGTCATGGCCCTCGCCGCCCCGGCCATGGCCCAGGACGCGGAAGCGGTCGCGGGCGTCGACGCTGAGACGCAGTTCGTCTTCAACACCCTCTCCTTCCTGGTCAACGGGTTCCTGGTCATGTGGATGGCCGCGGGCTTCGCCATGCTCGAAGCCGGACTGGTCAGGAAGCGGAGCGTCGGCACCCAGCTGCTCAAGAACATCGCGCTCTACGCGACCGCCGGCATCATGTTCTACCTGGTCGGCTACAACCTCATGTACCTCGGCGTCGACGGCGGGTACCTCGGCTCGTTCGCGATCTGGGGCGCGGACGACGCGGCAGCCCTGGCCGAGGAGGGCGCGGACTTCGGCGCCGGGTACGCCGCCAGCTCCGACTGGTTCTTCCAGATGGTGTTCGTCGCCACCGCCGCCTCGATCGTCTCCGGCACGCTCGCCGAGCGCATCCGGGTCTGGCCGTTCCTCCTGTTCACGGTGGTCCTGACCGGCCTGATCTACCCGATCACCGGCTCCTGGCAGTGGGGCGGCGGCTGGCTCGCCGAGATGGGCTTCTCCGACTTCGCGGGCTCGACGCTGGTGCATTCGGTCGGCGGATGGGCCGCGCTCGCCGGCGCGCTGCTGCTCGGCGCGCGGCGGGGCAAGTACGCGGCCGACGGACGGGTCCAGCCGATGCTCGGCTCCTCGCTGCCGCTCGCGACGCTCGGCACCTTCATCCTCTGGCTCGGCTGGTTCGGCTTCAACGGCGGCTCGCAGCTCGCGCTCGGCAGCGCCGCGGACGCGGTCGCGATCGCCAACATCTACGTCAACACCAACCTCGCCGCCGCCGGCGGCGTGCTCGCGGCCATGGTCCTCTCCGAGGTGATCTACAAGAAGATCGACCTCTCGATCGTCCTCAACGGCGCGATCGGCGGCCTGGTCTCGATCACCGCCGAGCCGCTCATGCCGACCCCCGGCCTCGCGATCCTGATCGGCGCGGTCGGCGGCGCGATCATCGTGTTCGCGGTGCCCATGCTCGACCGGTTCAGGATCGACGACGTGGTCGGCGCGATCCCCGCCCACCTGCTGT
>DASUSF010000440.1:0-2826 GCA_036375275.1 Geminicoccaceae bacterium
GCGCTGATCGCGCTCGCCGGGTGCAGCGGGGGACGCTTCGACGTCTCGCCGGTGTTCTCGTTCAGTGGTGACACCGCGGCGGCTTCGGCCGACCCCTACGAGCGCGGCAAGGCCTACCTGAAGGAGGGGCGGACGGTGCGCGCCATCCAGTCCCTGCATCTGGCGCTGGTCGACCAACCGCGATCGATCCCGGTGATCAACGCGCTGGCGGTGGCCTACGAGGAGGTCGGGCGACACGACCTCGCGGTCCGCTACTTCGATCGGGCGCTGGACATCGATCCGGGATCGTCCCAGACGCTGAACAACCTCGGCTACACCGCGCTCCGCCACGGCCGGACCGACCAGGCGCAGGCCTACTTCCAGCGGGCGCTGCAGGTCGACGACCGCAACGCCACGGTGCTCGCCAACCTCGGCCTGGTCGACCAGGCGGACGGTGCGCCCGAGCAGCGGACCTTCGCGGTCGTGGTCCGCGAGCCGACGGCGATCCGCCAGGCCGGCTGGGTCGAGCGGACCAGCCCGTTCGTGCAGACCATCGTCACCCGGCCCGATCCCAAGGTGCTCGCTGCCGCCGAGCAGGCCGGGGTGGCGCCGCAGCTGATAAGCTTCACCAGCCAGTGAGATCCGCGGCCGAGGTGTTGCGGTCCCGCGGGACGCTGCGCGGGATCTGGCTGGCGGTCGGCCTGCTTCTTGGGGGCTGCGCCTCCGGCCCGGAGGACGGGCTGGAGGCGGGCCTGCCTGCGGTGCCGGCGGCCGACGAGCGGCTCGAAGGCGCGAACGACCTGCTCGCGCTCCGGCGCTACGGCGAAGCCCTGGAGCGCTTCCGGGTGCTGCGTCGGGAACGGCCCGAACTCCTGGAGGCGGGCGTCGGGATCGGCGAGGCTCAGCTGGGTCTCGGCAACTACCAGGATGCGCTGGCCGCGTTCGACGAGGTCCTCGCGGCCGAGCCGCCGGGATCGGAGGCCGTCCGGGACCAGGCCATGCAGGGCCGCGGCATCGCCTTGCTGCGGCTCGGGCGGATCGAGGACGCCATCCCGGCGCTGCAGCAGGTGGCTTCCGCGGACCCGACCCGCTGGCGCGCCTGGAACGCGCTCGGCCAGGCCTTCGACCAGCGCGGTCGCTTCGCCGAGGCCAAGGCGAGCTATGATCAGGCGCTCTGGGGCGCGCCCCGGAACGCCGGCGTCCACAACAACCTCGGCTTCTCCCTGCTCAGCCAGGGCGAGCACGACGCCGCCGTCACCGCCTTTCTGCACGCCCTGGAGCTCGACCCTTCGCTGGACGTCGCCCGCGCCAACCTTCGCCTCGCGCTGGCGGCGCAGGGCGAATACGCCGAGGCGCTCGCCGGCGTCGATCGGCCGGCCCTGCCGGAGGCGCTCAACAACATCGGCTACGTCGCCCTGATGCGCGGCGACTACGACCGCGCCGAGGCCTACTTCCTGCGCGCGCTCGAGGTCAGCCCGAGCTTCTTCGAGCCCGCGTGGCGCAACCTCCAGTACCTCGAGACGCTCAAGGGCGCGGCCGAGCGCCGCGCCGGCGCGCCGACGAGCTGAGGCGGGGAACCGAGCCTTGCCCGAGCATTTCCCGCAGCTGATCGTCCTCGCCTTCGTGCTGCTCGAGGTCGTGGCGCTGCTCTACGACGTCTGGTCGCTGACCATCCCGAACCCGGTCACCTACGGCATCGCGAGCCTGTTCCTGATCGGCGCGCTGCTCGACCCTGCGGCGGTCGCGTGGCTCGATCACCTCGCCGCCGGGCTGCTCGTGCTGGTGATCTGCGTCGCCCTGTTCGCGTTCCGGATCATCGGCGGCGGCGACGTCAAGCTGTACGCCGCCACCGCACTCTGGTTCGGCCTGTCCGACCTGCCGGGGCTCCTCCTCCTGGTCGGCATCGCCGGCATCGTCCTGGCGATCGTGCTGCTGTCGGTGCGCAACGTCGTCCCGATGGTCGCGGGCCACCTCCCGGATCACCTGGCACGCTGCGTGCCGCGGGCCTTCCTCGTCGGCGAAGGCGTGCCTTACGGCGTCGCGATCGCCGGGAGCGCGATCGCGCTCGCGCTCTGAACGATCAGGCGCTCGCCCCGACGGTCAGGTTGCCGTCGTCGACCAGCGACGCCAACGACGTTCCGGAGACGCCTTCGAGCACCACGAGATCGACCGAATCGACCCGGACCGCGGTCTCGTTCCCCCGGTCGACGACGCTGACCCGGCCGGTGTCGCCCTCCACCAGATCGTCCAGCACCAGGACGTCGCCGCCTTCCCCGGCCTCGAAGTCGCGAATCCGGTCCAGCGCGTCGCCGGAGCCCTCGTAGACGAAGAAGTCCTGGCTGAAGGGCCCACCCTCCGGGTCGCCGCGGAGGATGTCGTCCCCGGCGCCGCCGGTGATGCGGTCGCCGCCGGCGCCACCCTCGATCCGGTCGGCGCCCGCGCCGCCACTCAGAACGTCGGCCCCGCCCTCGCCCTGGATCAGGTCGTTGCCCGGGCCGCCGCTCAGCGCGTTTACTTCCTCGTCGCCGAGCAGCGTGACCCCGCCCGACAGCACCTCGAACGAGAAGGTGGTCTCGGCTTCCAGGCCACCCTCGTCGACCGCCTGGACCGCGACGCTCACTTCGCCGAGGTCACCGGCATCGGGCGTGCCGCTGAATTCTCCGGTCGCGGGATCGAAGTCGAGCCAGCCGGGGAGCGCGGAGCCGTCCGCCTCGCTCGCGGTCAGGGTCAGCTCGTCGCCTTCGTCCGGATCGACGAAGGTGTCGTCCGGCAGCTCGAAGCTGTAGGCCTCGCCGACCGCGGCATCCGGGGCATCCGGATCGTCGCCGACTTCCGGCGCATCGTTCC
>DASUSF010000441.1:0-6304 GCA_036375275.1 Geminicoccaceae bacterium
GGCGGCGGTGAGCGATGCCTAGCGCTGGCCAGCTCGAGGCGGAGAACTCCAGGCTGAAGCGGCTCCTGGCGGAGGTGCACCTGGACGACGCGGCGCTCAATGAGAGCTCCTGACAACAAACTGGTGACGCCTGCAGCTCGGGCGGCGCACCCGCGCGGCCGCGATCGAGGGCGCCCGGCGCAGCAGCGCGTGCAGCCGCAGATGACCGAACCGCCGGTGCCCGGTCGCGAGCTCCCTTCCCGCCGTCCGCTGCGGTCGCCGTCCCCCCCGGCCGCGCGGCTGACGGTCAGGGACTCGCGCTCCGTGAGCGTTGGACGCTCCGCTCCGCCGGCCGGGCCCTCCTGGAAAGCCGATCCGCGAACGCTTTCGTTAACTTCTCTGGCAGATCCGTATGGCGGTCCATGCGATCCTGGGAGTCCTGCGCGCGGTCTGGGGGCTCGTGGCGGTGCGGTTCCGGCCATGGCCATCGGCATGCTGAGCGTGGCGCAGGGGAGTGAAGAAGGGGGTGAACGTGCGGAAGCTCTCGCCAGGCTTGGCGGCCCGCCGGACCGGCGCGGGACGGCGGTCGTCGGACCCGCCACCCGTGTGCCCGCGGGCCGAGCATGCCCGTTAGCCCGATGCAGGAGGCGCTCGGGCTGGCGCGGAGGGCTGCGGAGCTCGGGGAGGTCCCGGTCGGAGCGGTCGTCGTCGATGCCGACGGGCGGATCCTCGGGGCGGCGCACAACCGGACGGAGGCCGATGCCGATCCGACCGCGCACGCCGAGATCCTGGCGCTGCGTGCGGCCGCGGCGGCGCTCGGCGCGGCGCGGCTCCCGCAATGCGACCTCTACGTCACCCTCGAGCCATGCCCGATGTGCGCAGCCGCGATCGGCTTCGCCCGGATCCGGCGGCTGTACTTCGGCGCCGCCGATCCGAAGGGCGGCGGGGTCGAGCACGGCCCCAGGATCTTCGCGAGCCCCTCCTGCCACCACGCGCCCGAGGTCTACGGCGGGCTCGGCGAGCGGGCGGCCGCGGAGCTGCTCCGCGCGTTCTTCCGGGCGCGGCGCCCCTGACCCGTCCGAACCGGAGGAATGCCACGGGATGCGGACCGTCGTCGCCTACCTCGGGGCCGCGCTCGCCGAGATCGCGGGATGCTTCGCCTTCTGGGCCTGGCTCCGGCTGGGCAGGTCCATGCTCTGGATCGTGCCCGGGATGGCGTCGCTCGCGGTCTTCGCGTGGCTGCTCACCCTGGCCGGGGTCGCCGCCGCGGGCCGCGCCTACGCCGCGTACGGCGGCGTCTACATCGCGAGCTCGCTGGCCTGGCTCTGGCTGGTCGAGGGAGTGCGCCCGGACCGCTTCGACGTCGCGGGCGTCCTGATCTGCCTCGCCGGCGCCGCCCTGATCGTCGCCGCGCCGCGCTGAGCCGGGTGCGGCCGTCGCCTGCCAGTCAGAGCGGTTTCCGATGAGGTGGAACCACCTTCAGGTCGAGGCAGGCCCTTCGCTCGTCGGAAGAAAGAGCGCTCAATCTCAACGAGGTAGAACATCCTTATCCACGTAGAACCGCTCAGGAAGGCGGTTCTGCCCAAGCGGGTGACGCTCTAGTAGGCGCCGTGGCCCCGGAGAACCGCGCGCGGCGTCTTGAATAGGATGATCAGGTCGCACCAGAGCGACCAGTTCTTGACGTACCAGCAGTCCAGATGGACCCGGCGCCGGTAGTCGAGGTCGTTGCGCCCGCTGACCTGCCAGAGCCCGGTGAGGCCGGGCGTGCTGCCGAGGTAGTAGACGACGTTCTCGCCGTAGCGCTCGAGCTCCTCCGCGACCACCGGGCGCGGCCCGACCAGGCTCATGTCGCCGCGCAGCACGTTCAGGAGCTGCGGCAGCTCGTCCAGCGAGGTGCGCCGCAGCCACGCGCCGATCATCGTGATCCTCGGGTCGTCCCTGAGCTTGTGGTCGCGCTTCCACTCCTCACGGAGCTCCGGGTGCCGCTCCAGGTAGTCGGCGAGGACGCGTTCGGCGTCCGGCACCATGGTCCGGAACTTCAGGCAGCGGAACGGCCGGCCGCCCCGGCCGATGCGCTCGTGGCCGTAGAACACCGGCTGCCCGGTCCGCGCGACCTGCCAGCTGAGGAGCGCGAACAGCGGCGCCACGAGGATCAGGAGCAGCGTGGTCGCGATCAGGTCGAACGTGCGCTTGACCAGCCGCGGCCACGGCCGGGCGAGGTTGTTGTAGACGCGGAGCGCCAGCACGTCGTGGCTGAAAAAGTGCGTGACCCGGGTCCGGGCCAGCGGCAGGCCGCGCATCGGCGAGACGATGTCGACGTCGCCGTAGTGCAGGTTGAGCCGCTCCACGAACGAGCCGCAGCGCGCCATTTCGCCCATCTCCAGCGCCACGACGACGTGGGGCCGGCCGAGGTGGGCGGGCAGCAGATGGGGTGGCGTCGCGGCATCCAGCACCGGATACCGCCGGTCCTCGATGTCGAGGTGTCGGCGCTCGCAGTCCTCCTTCCCGGGCGGCCGGATGAAGGCGACGATGTCGAAGCCGAGCAGGGGCTCGCTCGCCAGAGCGTCCGCCGCATCGATCGCGTTCGGCCCGCTGCCGACGATCACCGTCGGGCGGACCCAGCTGCCGCTCGCGATCAGGAACCGCTTCACCGCGAAGCGCGCCATCGGCACCAGCAGCGCGACCAGGGACCAGTTGGTGATCCACCACAGCCTGGAGAAGTTGGTCTTGGTCAGGAACACCAGCGCGGCATCGACCATGGCCATGATCAGGACCACGCCCATGATGTCGCCGATCTCCTGCCAGAAGGGGCGCCTCCGCCCGTAGTGGCCGAGCTGCCGGAACCAGACCAGGCAGGCCACGCCGAGCCCGAGGTAGATCAGGATCCGCTCGTCGCCGTAGCGGGTCATCCAGCCGAACATCGCCTCGTCGAAGGTCAGCCCGTTGAGCACCCAGTTGGTCGTGCGACCGATCGCGAAGCACGCATAGATGAGCACGAGATCGACCAGCGGCAGCAGCCAGCCGGCGCGCAGCACGCCGCGGCGGCCCCGGGCTTCGAGCTGGAGGGGCGTCGTGGTGGCTAGGAGATCCATGACCTGAGGCTTTACGGTCAATTCCTTCTCGGCTTAATGAAAAGCCGGCCGGCACTTAACGCGGAACGGCTTGGTTTGGCAAGGCTCGGCCTGTCCAGCCCCGGGCAGGTTCCTCAACAGGTCAACGCCCGGCACCCGTCCTCATTCCTGTTCTCGCACGGGCCGGGCCGCTCTGGTGCGAAAGTTGGTCTCGAGGCGGGCGGCGGTCGGGAAATCCAGAAATTGCCGCTCATAGGCGCCCGCCTTCTCGAGGTACAGGAACAGTCCCCAGGCCATTCCGGGGAGGAGGCGGGCCGCGGGGCGGGCGAGCGCCGGCGGCAATGGATAGAAGTTGGCGCCGCCGGTGTCCAGCAGCCGGAAGGTGCCGGGCGCGGCCTGCTCGAGAAAGCCGAGCAGATCCGCGCGCGTGTAGCCCCGGACATGAGCCGACGCGCTCTTGATCACGCTCGGCTGCCGGCCGGCGAGCAGGAGCAGCCGGTTGTGCAGGGAGGCGAGGTTGGGCACGCCCACGATCAGCCGCCCGCCGGGACGGAGGACCCGGGCGATCTCGTGGAAGATCCAGAAGATCTCCTTGGTGTGCTCGAGGATCTGGTTGGCGATCACCACGTCGATGGTGGCGTCTTCGAGCGGCAGACGCTCGCGCTCGAGATCCACCTGATGGACCTCGGCGCCGGCGCCGCGCAGCCGCTCGACGTTCGGCGGCCAGACCTCGATCGCGATCCGCCGGGCGGCGGCCTCGACCGCCTGCGCGATCGCCAGATCGGCGCCCTCGCCGGCGCCGATGTCGAGGACCGTCCGGAACGGCCGCGCCGCCTCCAGCCAGCGCCGGACCAGGGGACGGCCGTAGTTGAGCGAGCGGTCGATCATGGTCGGCGGAGCAGGTCCCGGTAGAGCTCGAGGTAGGCCCGGCCGGTCACGCTCCAGTCGAAGACCGACCGGGCGCGGGCCCGCCCGGCGGCGACCAGATCCGCCCGCAGCGCCTCGTCGTGCTGCAATCGGCGGACGGCGCCGATGTACCCCGACGCTTGCAGCCCGTCCACCAGCAGCCCGGTCCGGCCGTCGAGAATCGCTTCCGGCACGCCGCCGACCCGCGCCGCGACCACCGGCACGCCGACCGCCATCGCCTCGATCGGGGCGAGGGGCAGCCCTTCGGACCGGGACGGCAGCAGCATCAGGTCGGCGCCGGCGAGCACGTCGAGCGCCTCGGGCCGGGCGAGCGCGCCCCGCATCACCACCCGGTCCTGGACCCGGAGCGCCCGGGCGCGCGCGACCATCGCCGCGCGGAGCGGCCCGTCGCCGACCACCACCAGTCGGATTTCCGGATCGTCCAGCCCGGCGAGGATCTCGAGCGCGAGCAGCGGGTTCTTGATCGGGTCCAGACGGCCAAGGAACAGGAGCGTCCGGAGCGGCCGGCCGCGCACGTCGGGAGCGCTCGGGAGGTCATCGAGCCGGATCCCGTTCGGGATCACCCGGTGCTCCTCCCCGGCGCCCCCGATGCCCCATTCCGCGGCCACCGCCCGGTCGTGCTCGGAGACGAAGATCCGGAGGTCGGCCCGGCGCGCGACGAACCGCTCGGCGGCGCGGCCGAGGGCGCGGCCGGGCCATCGCTTGTGGACGAAGTGGTAGCCGTGGACGCTGTAGACGAAGCGCGCGGCACCGCGTGCCGCGGCGAGGGGCAGGCCGGCCCGGGCGCCGTGCGCGTGGACCAGCGCGGGCCGGAGATCGCCCACGAGCGCGCGGATCCGCCGCCAGATCCGCGGATCCGCACGGGCGGCGAAGAAGTCCAGGCCGTGCGCGGCCGCCCCCAGCCGCGCCGCGGCCTCCAGCGCCGGGGACCCCGCCTGGCTCAGGAGGTGGACCTCGGCCGTGACCTCGGCCCGGAGGCTCTCGATCAGCTGCAGCACGTGCGTCGTGCCGCCGCCGAGGCTGCCGTCCGCGACCGCCTGGAGGATGATCAAGGCCGGACAGCTTCGCCCTGCCTCGCCCGCGCCAGCACGTAGCCGAGGGTGAGCCAGAAGGCCCAGTCGGAGAGCCCGTTGACCAGCGCGTAGCCGGTGAACAGGAAGACCAGCACCGGCAGCTCCGCCGGTGCCAGGCGCGCCACCCGGAGCGTGACGTGGAGGACGAAGCCGAGGAACGCCAGGTAGCCGAGCCAGCCGAACTCGCCGAACACCTGCATGTAGAGGCTGTGCGCGAACCAGGCGCGCGGCAGATCCTCCTGGAACACCTGCACCAGCGCCGTGCCGCGGAAGTAGCCGACGCCCAGCGGGTCGCTGAGGCCCATCTGCAGGTAGCCGAGCCAGATCGCGAGACGGTCGGTCGACAGCCGGACGAGGCGCTCGCGGGTCTCGTCGTCGATCATCAGGTCGAGGCCGAGCACCAGGAAGGGCTGGAGGGCCAGGAGCAGGATCAAGGGCAACGCGATCTTCACCTTGTGCCGGCCGCCGGCCAGCACCCCGATCCACGCCAGCGCCGCGATCCACACGCCGCGCGAGAGGGTCGGGACGGCGAACAGGAACGGCAGGATCGCGAGCGCCCGCGGCGGCCGCCGCGCGAGCAGCACACCGACCACGCCGTAGAGCATGGCGCCGTAGTTGGGCTCGCCGTGGAGCCCGCCCTGGCGCGGTATCGCCTCGCCCAGCACGGTCCGCTCATGGAAGGTCGGCTCCGGCCAGAAGGTCTCGGCGAGCCAGATCAGCACGATCGCCGGGATCAGGAGGACGAGGTAGCGGAGCAGCAGGTCGGGCTCGATCCGGACGATCACGCTGGTCGCCATGACCAGCAGGAACAGCTGCACGAGCCGGGCGAGGGTCCCGACGCCGAGGTCGTGGGTGATGGCAAAGGCGGCGCCGAGCCCGATCAGCAGGACCATCCAGAGGAAGATGCGCTGCAGCGACTGGACGCAGATCAGGCCGAACAGGCCGAGCACGAGCAGCCCCGCGTTCCAGTAGAGGGGGAGGTGGAGCGGCGCCTTGATCGCGCTGGCCACGATCAGCACGCAGAGCACGTGCTGCAGCATCGGCGCGAGCGTCGGCACGGCGCCCGGACCGGCGGGGAGGGCGCGCGCGACGGCGCTCATCCGATCCGCTTCGAGAGCCGCGGGTTGGTGAGCCGGCGGAGGAGGTCCGGAACGGCGCCGGGCAGCGCCCGTTCCAGCGCGCGGCGCGCGCTCCCCTTGCCGAGCCGCCAGAGGAGGAGGCCGGCGGCGGTCGAGGTCGGGCAGCCATGGCGCC
>DASUSF010000442.1:0-11261 GCA_036375275.1 Geminicoccaceae bacterium
GTTCCGGCTCAAGGGGCTGGTGCTGCTCAAGCTCGTGCTCGGCGTCACGGCGACGGTGTGGCTGATCGCGCTGACCCCGCTGCTCCGACAGGTCGAGGCCTGGACCATCGACATGCGGCTGGTCCTGCTCAGCCCGACCTCGCCGGCGCGCGACCAGATCGTGGTGGTCGCGATCGACGAGGCGGCGCTCGCAGACCTCCCCTACCGCGCCCCGATCGACCGCGGCTTCCTCGCCGACGTCGCCGAGGCGGTGGTCGCCGCCGGGCCGAGGGCGATCGGAATCGACGTCCTGTTCGACCGGCCGAGCGAAGCCGACAAGGACTCCCGTCTCGAGGACGTCCTGAGCTCGGCCGAGGTGCCGGTGGTGGTCGCGTACGGCGGGCGAGAAGACGGCCTGACCGCGGCGCAGGCCGCCTACCTCGACCGCTTCTCGACGCCGTTGGTCCGGGGTCGGGCGATCTTCCAGCCGGACCCGCTGGACGCGCGCCTGAGGACGGTCGAGGCCGCCTCGGACGGGCAGGTCGGCTTCGCGGGCGCGCTCTACCAGCAGGCGACGGGGGCGTCGCCGCCGGACGAACCCTTCTTCCTCGCCCCCGCCTTGGTGGCCGCCGAGGGCACCCCCTTCCGCGTCGTGCCGGCACGGGTGCTGGCCGAGCGCGGTTCCGGCTTCGAAACCTGGCTGCGCGACCGGATCGTGCTGATCGGCGCGGTGCTGCCGGGGGACGATCGCCACGACCTCGCGCGCGGCACCACGATGGCGGACGTCGCGGGCGTCGAGGTCCACGGTCATATCCTGGCCCGCCTGCTCGACGGCTTCCGGCCGGAGCCCGCGCCGGCCTGGGCGTCGCCGCTGCTCCTGCTGGTCTCGGCGGCGATCGGGGTCCTCCTGGTGGCGTGGCGCGCCCCGACCTGGCAGCGCCTCGCGATCGGGAGCGCGTTCGTGCTGGTCGCCCTCGGTGCCACGCTCGCCATCGCCGCGGGCGAAGTGATGCTCCCGGTCGCCGGGCCGGCCGAAGCCGCCCTGGTCGCGGTCGCCAGCACCCGGCTCCGGATTGCGGCGGCCGATCGGGCGCAGCGCCGCTTCCTGCACCGGGCGTTCGGCAAGTACATCTCGCCGGCCCTGGTCCAGCGGCTCCTGGACCGGCCGGACGAGCTCCGGGTCGGCGGCGAGCGGCGCGAGGTGACCGCCCTCTACACCGACCTCGAGGGCTTCACGGCCCTGACCGAGGCGCTCCCGCCGGACACGCTGATCGGCCTCCTCAACCCCTACCTCGACGGGATCTGCCGCATCGTGGTCGAGCATGGCGGGATCGTCGACAAGCTGGTCGGCGACGCGGTGGTCGCGCTGTTCAACGCGCCGCTCGACCTGCCCCGCCACCCGGCGCGCGCGGTCGCCGCCGCCCTCGAGATCGACGCCTTCTCGAAGCGCTTCATCGAGGAGCAGACGGCCCGGCTCGGCCGGCCGTTCGGTCGGACCAGGATCGGCGTCGCGACCGGGGTGGTGACCGTCGGCAACTTCGGCGGCGAGGTCCTGTTCGACTACACGGCGCAGGGGCCGGCCATGAACCTCGGCGCCCGGCTGGAGGCCGCGAACCGCGAGCTCGGGACGACGATCTGCGTCGCCGCATCGACCGCGGCCGCCTGTCCCGAATATGTCTTTCGTGCGCTCGGCACCGTCCGGGCCAAGGGGTTCAGCGAACCGGTCGAGGTCTGCACGCCGGTCCTTGCGGAGGAGGAGGAGGATGCACGGGAACAGAAGGGCGCCGCATGAGCCGGCCGGCCGGGCCGGCCTCGGCGCGCTCGCGCTGCTCGTGGCGCTTGCGGTCCACGGCGGGGCGTCGGCCGACGAGATGCTGGTGGTCGGCTCCACCGCCCCCGGACTCGCGCCCGGCGACGTCGCCCCGACCGGGACGGCGATCGACATCCCACGCGATGCCGAAGTCACCCTGGTGGCGCCCTCGGGCGGGGTGGTCAAGATCGAGGGCCCCTGGGCCGGCCGGATCGACGGTCCCGATGCGAGCGAAGGGCCGAGCCTGATCCAGCGTCTCTACGCGCTGTTCCAGATGCCCGACCGGCGCGCCCGCTTCGGCGCCACCCGGAGCCTGTCCCGCTGCCTCGTGGTCGATCTCCAGCAGGACGACGACATCTGCGTCGGGCAGCCGTCGTGCGTCGTCTTCCAGAGCGAGGGCACTCCGCAGGAGCCGGTGACGCTCGACGGGCCGGACGGCCGGCAGATCGCTCTCGACCAGGGCCTCGGCGGCGGCATGTGGCGCTGGCCGGTCGATCAGGTGACCGAATCCGGCACCTACCAGGTCCGCGCCGGCGATGCGCCGACGCCGACGAGCCTCGAGGTGCACCTCCAGCCGAAGCTCCCGACCCGCGCCCACGAGATCGCCTGGATGGGCGAGGCCGGCTGCGTCCGCCAGGCCCAGGAGGCGCTCGCCGAGCTGGTGGCCAAGTGATGCTCCGCCGGAGCGGCGCCTGAGCGCCAGGGGGATCGGACGACGACCGCGCCGAGCCGCCGCTGCCGGGCGGAGCAGGGTGAGACTCAGCCGGTCGGCGCGCCGTTCTGCGTGAGGCGGGTCTCGATCTCCCGGACCTCCTCGGCCCGGCCGGGGTGGCGCTCGAGCAGCCTCTTCAGGCCCTCGAGCGCCGGCCGGCAGTTCGGGGCGAGACGGATCATCGCCTCGTAGGCCGCCTCGGCGAACTCGGGATCGCGCTCCGCCGCCTCCGCCGCCTCGCAGGTGAAGCGGAGCCTGGTCTCGCCGATCCCGATCACGTCACCGAAGTCGAGCGTCCCGCCGCTCACCAGCTCGCCGTTGAGCTGGGTGCCGTTGGTGCTGTTGCGATCGGCGAGCTTGAAGTCCCGGCCGTCGAAGCGGATCTCCGCGTGGATGCGGGAGGCCTTGCCCTCCTGCAGCACGATCGTGTTGGTGTCGGCCCGGCCGAGGGTCGCCATGTCGAAGGGCAGGTGGAACTTCTGGCCCCGGGCCTCGGCCGATTCTCCGAGGAGCATGGCGAAGCGGGCGCCTTCCGGCACCCGACCGTCACCCGCCTCCATGGCGGTCGCGTCGGGCCCTGGCGCGGGTGCGACGGCCACCTGACGCCCGGCCTTGACCGCCTCGATCTCCTGGGCGTGACGCCGGGCCTGCGCGCTGAGCGCCGAAGCCTTCTCCGCGTTGAGACGCTCGACCAGCGCGGCGGATTCGGCCTCGTACTTCGCGGTCGCCGCCTTGAGCTGGCTCCGGGCCTCGGCCAGCTCCTTCTCCAGGGTCTCGAGCCGGTCCGCGGCGCCCCCCTGGGCGATCTGGGTGCGATCGGCCGAGTCGCCTCCCGCCGCGACCAGCGCCGAGATCTTCTCGATCTCCTCCCGATGACGCTCGAGCTGGGTCGCGAGCTTCTTCTCGGCCTCGAGCGCCCGCGCCTTCCACTGCTCCAGCTCCGGCGGGATCCTGCCGCCGGCGACCGCGCGCAGCGTCTCGAGCTCGGCCTCGAGCGTCTTCACCTGCTCCGCGTGCTCGCGCCGGGCCTGGATCTGGTCGCCCTTGAGCAGCTGGACCTGGTTCTGCGCGGCGCGGAGCTGCTTCTTGGTCTCGGTGTCCCCGCCGCCGCTTCTGGCCATCAGCCAGAGCACCAGGAACACGACGGCCAGAACGAGCGCCGCGATCGCGATCCAGAGCGCGTTGGCAGCGAGAGCTTCCATGGACGCGGCTTCCCTCAGTTGGCCGCCCGGGCACTCCGTCGCGGCCCGTCGACGCGGTCCTCGTCGCGGACCTCATCGGTGACGTACCAGGGTCGGCCGGCATCGTCGAGATACAGCTCCTGCATCTCCGGCAGCGTGAACGGCCGCGAGCCGAGCCGCCCGAACACCGCCATCTGGTGCCCGGTCTCGTCGACCGCCCGGTCGCGGTCCAGCCCCTTCGACAGCGCCAGCGCCGGCCACCGGGTCGCCTTGGTCGCGATCAGCTCGGGCTTCGGCGGCGGGGTGAAGCCATAGAAGTTGGGCTGGGTCGCGGGCGAGGTCAGCTGGAGGACCTTGAGCCCCGCGTCGCCGTCCGCCACGTAGGCGAACAGCGAGGCGTTGGTGGTCGCGACGATCACGTCCCGGGCGTCGTCGATCCTGCCGTCGGCGTTGTAGCGCATGTAGACGCTCGGCTGCTCGGGCCGGGTCACGTCGACGATCACCAGCCCCTCCGAGCCGGCGGCGACGTAGGCATAGGTGCGCGCCACGTAGACCCGGTGCGCGTCCCGGAGCGGCACCGCCGCGCCGTCCACGATCCGCGGGCGCTCCGGGTGGGTCACGTCGACCACCTTCAGCCCCTCGCCGTCGATCGCGAACAGGTAGCGGAACTGCAGCGCGGTGGAGCGGGCGCCCTCGAGCGGGATGGTCGCCGCGACCTCGGGCCGGAGCGGGTCGTCCAGGTTCAGGACCACGATCCCCGCGTCCGCCGCGATGTAGACGTAGTGGCCGGCGATCGTGATGTGCCGGGCACCGTTCAGGATCCCACCCTCGTTCCAGGTGAGCGCCCGCTCCAGGAAGTTGTTCCGCGCCTCCTTGTCGGTCAGCGTGTTGACGTCGGTGAGGATCAGCCCTTCGACGCTGTCGGTGATCAACGCGTAGTTGTAGAGCGGGTGGAACGGCTGCTCCTCGTTGGTGACCCGCATCAGCTCGCCCTGGTTCCGGTCCGGGTGGATCGGCTGGTTGGTCGGGAAGGCGGCGCAGGTCGCGTTCTCGCTGTCGATGTGCAGGCTCTGCCCGAGCGGCGAGACCGGGGCGTCCAGGATCCGGTCGGAGAGGCCCTTGTTCGAGATGCTCGCGACGTCGTAGGCGGTGGTGCCGTCCGGCCCCTGCGCGGCGAGCAGGTACTCGCCCCGGAGCTGCAGGCAGTGCGTCGGCCCGCCGTGCTCGTAGTTGCTGCTCAGCGCCAGGATCGGCTCGAGCACCCGCCCCCGGTCGACGTGCGCCTGGTAGTTGTCCGGGTAGGCGTACTTGTGCAGGAAGCTCCCGATCACCGCCTGCGGCTCGTCCCACTCGGTGACGTTGACCGCCTCGACCCCGCCGTCGAGCCCCACCCAGGCGTTGAAGCCGACGAAGTTCACGAAGTTGGTGCCGAGCAGCAGCAGCTGACTCATGATCGCGTTGTTGTCGTTCTGCTCCGACAGGTGGCAGTCGGTGCAGGTCTTGGTCTCGGTCTTGCGCTCGGTGTGCGGGTAGTGCGGCGCGAACGCCTGGCTCGAGAAGCCGGAGGCCGCGATCGGCGGCTGCTGGATGTAGATCCGCTCGCGGTTGATGTTGGTGGAGGACAGGACCAGCGCCGAGGACGAGCGGACCGGTGCGATGATGTTGCCCTTGGTCGAGTCGTGCCGGCCCAGCTGGAACATCTGGTCGCGCGCGACCTGCGGGTTGTAGGACGCCCAGTTCCGGCTGACCCCGCTCTCGTAGTGGTGGCGGGCGGTCTTCCAGTTGGCCTCGATCGGCAGGTGACAGCCGCCGCAACTCGTGGTCCAGGAGGTGTGGCAGCTGTAGCAGGCCATCTCCTCGTCGCCGTGGGCGCGGTCCGACGGCTCGACGCCCTGGCCCCACGCCATGTCGGTGCCTTCGCTCATCAGCTTGGCGCGCGCCGCCTTGTCGTTGTAATCGGCGTGCCCTGGGGTCACCGTGTCCTTGACCAGGCTCATCTCCCACTCGAGGTCGGGGTTCAGCATCGACCGCTGGTAGAGCCTGCCCTCCCGCCATTCGAAGCGCCTGCGTCCGTCCGGGTTCCTGAGCAGCGACAGGTCATGGCCGCCGGGCGGCGCCGCGGGATTGCTGGTCCGAAGCGTCGGATAGCTGTCGGCGGTGCCGTGGCAGTCCTTGCAGCCGATCTCGACCGCGTCGCTCACCTCGCCGTAGAGGTAGCCGTTGCCGTGGCTGTCCTGGGCGAAGTGGCAGTCGACGCAGTGCATCCCCTTGTCGACGTGGATCGAGCGCATGTGCACCGCGCGCTCGAACTTGTCCTCCGCGTCGTTGGGCACGATGTCGCCCTCGGCGTCGAGGAGGTTGCCGACGCGGTCGCGCTTGTAGACCGCGCGGAAGTTCCAGCCGTGGCCGTGGTAGTCGGCGAACTGGGTGTCCTGCGCCTCCGGGTTGACGTCGGTCCAGACCGACTTCAGGAAGTCGAGGTCGGCCCACTTGCCGCGCACCACCGCCGCCTCGGGATTGCGGTCGAGCACTTCCCGCTGCTCCGCGAGCGGCAGCTCCTGCTGCTCCTCCGGCCACATCAGCGGCGCGTCGGCCTCGTAATCCCACATGGTGTAGCCGAGGAACGTGTTCATGAACATGTTCGGCTGGTGCATGTGGCAGACGATGCACTGGCTGGTCGGGATCGCCCGGCTGAAGGCGTGCTGGATCGGATGCCCCGGCTCGTCCCTGGGGATCGTCGGGTCGGCGGTGAAGGTGGTGCCGCTGTGCCCGTATCTGGCCCACGGGCCGGAGTGCAGCTCGTCCCGGTCGTTGGCGTAGACCACGTGGCAGGACCCGCAGCCGCTGGTCCGGTAGTCGCCCGGCTGGTCGTTGGTGCCGAGGAACCAGGTGAACGGGTCGTTGAGCCGGGTCTTGGTGATGTTGAGCACCGGGATCGAGATCCGGAGCCCGGTCCCGAGCCCCCGGTTCGACTGGCGGATGTCGGGCCGCCCCGGTTCCTCGAGCCGCTGGATCTGGCCGATGACGTTCGGGATCCCGATCTCCGGGAACTGGGTGACGATGTTCCGCCCGCCGCGCTCGAACACCCGGAAGGCGTCGGCGACCGGCACGGTCTCCCAGGCCGGCAGCGGCAGCAGCTGGGGGAGGACGCCGCGCTTGACCTTGTTCTCGGTCATCTCGCCCGGGCTCTCGAGGATCGCCGGCTCGCCGTCGTGGGTGTAGGCCTCGCCCAGGATGTAGCGCTTGAACGGCAGGATGCCGTTGTTGTAGGAGGCGCCGCCCCAGAGCATCGCGCCGGTGGCCATGATGCTCCGCTCGGCCGCCTGGATGATCGGCAGATGGCAGGCCCCGCAGGCCTCGCGCGCGACCCGGTAGTCGGACGGGTTGACGAATCGGACGTACTCCGCGGCCTCGTCGTTGAGGAGCGTGTAGCTCCGCTCGGGGTTGGCGCTGTGCGGGTAGTGCCAGGTCTCCGGGTAGCGCGGCAGGACGTGCGCCTCTTCGGTCCGCTCCCGATACGCCTCGTCGGTGAACACCACGTCGTCCGGCTTGAGCACGCTGGCGTCGCCGCCATGGCAGTCGACGCAGCCGAGGACCACGCCCGGGTTGGCGTGCATGGTCGGCTGGTCGGTCTGCTCGTGGCAGGTCAGGCACCCCCGGCTCTTGGCGGCTGCCTCCTCCGGCGACTGGCTCCGCGGCGCCGGCGGCGTCGGGCTGTACTCGACGTCCCGCGGCTTCTCGCCTTCCACGGCGAGAGCGGGGGTCGCATGGACCAGCCCGACGAGCAGTGCCGCGGCGGCGGGAACGAGCAGGGCGGATGCGAGCATGGCCACCTTCGTCAGTAGACGAGCACGAGGTTTCCGAGCACCGAGTAGAACAGGTCGTCGCCGTCTTCGGAGGTGTACAGGTCGTCGAAGCCCTCGCCCGGCACCAGGACGGCGCCGGAGAGGCGGAGCACGACGTTCTGGTTCAGCCACGGCCGCCAGATCGCCGCCGTGGACAGGTCCCAGCCGATCGCATTGCCGACGTCGCTCTGCTGGCGGAGCTCCTCGAGCGACTCGGTCTCGTTGAAGCGGAGGTAGTTGGCGTTGAACGAGAGCCGGAACTCGGGCGTGATGTCGAGGTCGGCGCCGGCGCCGATCAGGCTGATCCCGGGATTGACGAAGTTCGACTGGCCCTGCTCCTTGTTCGGGCGAAGGTTCGCGAGCACGCCGTTCCGGCCGTTCAGCGCGACGAAGCCGCCACCGATGAACGGGATGCCCTGGCGGATCCAGTAGCTGGTGTCCGCGCCGGCGAACAGCGGGTTCTCGAAGATCGCGTCGAACCCGGTGTCGGTGTCGTCGAACACGTCGTCGTCGCCGCTGGCGTACAGGCCGGAGAGACGCAGCCGGATCCAGTCGAAGTCGATCGACGGCTCGACCGCGACGAAGAAGCTGCGGATGTCCGAATCCTCGCCGGTGAACAGCGAGTTCTCGGTCTCACCGAAGGCGAAGTAGCCCGACGCGGTGAGGTTGAGGCGGCCGACCCGGCCGTCGAAGTTGAGGCCGGTGTAGGTGACGTCGTAGTCCCGCAGCTCGACGAAGCCGGCCTCCGCCGGGCGCGAGGGGAAGCCGTTGGCGTCCTGCTGGGCGTCGTCCCGGCTCCGGTTGTGCACCACCACGCCCTGCGAAGTCATGCCGAGCACCGGGAAGTCCTGCCGGTACAGGTTGGCGATGAACACGTCGTCGTCGCGCAGCCCCTCCGTCGTCAGCTCGTTCAGGCCGCTGTTGACGTCCTTGTCGGAGCGGCGGAACCAGGCGAGGTTGTACTGCCAGAGGTTGTTGTCCCGGGTGCCGAACAGGCGCACGCCGACGTTGTTGTCCTGGAACAGGAAGCCGCGGAAGTCGGCGGTGAAGGGCTGCGCCCCGACCCGGATCGAATCGAAGTCGTAGCGCTCGCTGACGTTCCGGATGTGATAGTCGACGAAGGCCTCCTGGAGCCCGAAGTCGAAGTCGTTCCGGGTCTGCCCCTCGCCCGGGTCGGTGAACAGGAAGCGGTCCTCCTCCGCCTCGGTGTAGTTGTAGTTGAAGGCGCCGGTCAGCCGGAACTCGAGGTCCTGCGGCTTGAAGGCGGTGTCGCCCTTGATCAGCGAGGCCGAGAGCAGGAGGGTCTGGCTGAACAGGAACTGCTCGGTGTCGCCGAAGACGTCGTTGCTGCCGGGGTCGCCGCTCTGGATGCCGACCGGCACCGGGGTCGAGCGCGGCTCGACCACGGTGTCCGAGATCCCGGTGAGCAGGACGAACCAGTCGTGGGTGCCGAAGATCGGCCGGTCGCCCTTGAGCGTGTTCTGGTTGTAGGGGTCCCACCAGCGCTCGTTGACGCCGATCCCCTCGACGATCCGCCAGCGGTCGGGCAGCGACAGGAAGTCGCCCGGGAAGGCGCCCGGCGGCGGCGGCTCGACCGCCGTTGGATCGGGCGGCGGCACCTCGGGCGGCGGGACCGGCTCGCCCGCCGGCCCCGGCCGGCGCTGCACCCCGGGCTCGTCGTCCGCGCCGGGACGGCGCCGCAACTGGGCCTCGCGGATCTCGACCTCGTAGCGCTCGCCGGCACCGCCGAAGACCATCCCTTCGCCGGACGCCTCCTCGCCGGCTGCGGTGGCCGGGCCAAGCGCGCCGCATGCCAGGGCGAGGAGGGTGAGCGATCGCTTGATCATGGCTCAGAGCCCCTGGCAGACGTTCTGGCGGTCGGAGTCGACGAACGGCGCGAACGGGCAGCTCACGTACTTGATCTGGATCCCGAGCGGCGCCAGCCGGTCGGCGCGGAGGTTCCTCGGTGCGTTGTCGATCCCGGTGCCGAGCCGCTCCGCCGCGCGTGCCACGCCGAGGAACGCGACCATGGCATCCTGGTCGATGCCGTCGCCCGAGATGCCGATCGCGCCGATCAGGCGGTTGCCGCGGTAGATCGGGTAGCCGCCGGAGAAGATCTGGGCGCCGTCGGCGAGCAGCGGGATGTCGGTGCAGCTCGGCGGGACGTCGAGCCCACCGCCGATCACGAAGCCGACGATGTGCTGAATGAGGTCGTCGAGGACCAGGTCGAGCTGGATGCCGGTGTTGAACGGGCTCCAGCTCTCGATCGGCAGGGACAGGGGACCCTCGGGCCCGCCGTTCCGGCCGTCCGGGAAGAACGGCCGGGACAGGCTACCGATCGCGCGCGTGCTGTAGGCGATGCCGTCGAAGGCGGCGGGGCCGACGAAGTCGAGCATCGCGTCGGCGTAAAAGCCCGGATCCAGGTTGATCCCCGAGTTGTTCTCGGCCGAGCGGATCAGCTCGGCGGCGTCGGGGCGGCTGAACAGGAGCGAGGTGCGCGCCTTCTGCAGCGAGACGTCGGTGCCGAAGACCGGCGCATCGGGCGTGCGCACGATGCCGACGATGGTCCCCTTGCGGTCGACCACCGAGATCGTGACCTCGACGTTGCTGCCGAGCGGCCGGCGGATCAGCCCGCGCGACTGGAGCGCGACGCCGAGCGCCTCCTGGAGGATCACCCGGACCTCCTCGGCGGTCATCGCGCCGCGCCCGACCCCGTCGATCGGTGGGAACCGGTTGGCGCCACCGGGTGTGGTGAGCACGTAGGCCCGGGGGTTGTCGAAGATGCCGTCGCGGTCGGGCCGGTAGCCGGAGCGGCCGAAGCCGAACGCCTGACCGGCGCGGACGGATCCGTCGGAGTAGCCGGGCACCGGCACGAAGGCGCCGCTGGCGGCGAGCGACACGTCCCGGAAATCGTCCTCGTCGCTCTCGAGAAAGCCCTCCCGCGCGTCCGCGAACCGGAGCGCCCGGCCGTCGACGTGGACCCGCTCGGCCTCGAGGTCGACCGGCGCCATGAACCCGCGCGTGCCGGCGAAGGCGATGATCTCGTCGAGATCCCTGTCGACGCCCCGGACGTTCAGGTCGGCGCCGTAGACGCCGTCCGCGAGCACCCCGATCGCGCCCACCAGCGTCTCGTTCTGGTAGAGCGGCAGCCCGCCGGGATCGGCCGACAGGCCGAGCGGGCTGCGCTTCGGGCCGATCCGCGGGTCGATCAGGCCGCCGTTGTTGCTCTCGAACCGGGTGTTCAGATCGGAGCACGGCAGCGAGGAGAACTGCACCCCGAACAGCGGCCCGCCTTCCAGGGTCTCCGAACCCGGGTTGAAGTTCTCCTGGACGATCTGGCTCGCCGTCCGGGTGCTGAAGGCGTTGCCGTTCGATGACAGGTACGCGCCGGTGATGGCCTTCGAGATCACCGCGAGGGTCGCGGGGACGTCGACCCGGTTCAGGCCCTGGGGGTCCACCTTGTCGCCGCCAAAGATCCGGACCGTCGCGTCGGCTCCGTCCATGACGTAGACCGCGAGCACGTTGCCGACCCGGTCGGTGACGGCGATGGTGGCGGCGGCGCCCTGCGCCTCGGCCTCGGCGACAGCCTGGCGGACGACCCGGCGCACCTCGTTCGCGCTCAGGTTCTCGCGCGCCGGGAACTCGTTCGGCGTGTCGGCCGCCGCCGGCGAAGCCGCGATGAACGCCGCCAGGGTGGCGGCGACGGGCGCCGGACGGCTCCGCCCCGCCCGGCT
>DASUSF010000443.1:0-5055 GCA_036375275.1 Geminicoccaceae bacterium
GCGGGCGCGGCAACAGCCAGCTTCAGCTCAGCGGCGAGGGTCTGAAGCTCCGCGTGGGCTCGGTCGTGATCGCCGCGCTCGAGATCCGGGTTCTCGAGCCCGAAGCCGGGATCGCGCTGGTCGCGGATGACATCACGCTCCGCGACCTCGACGTGCGCGGGCTGACCGCGCCCGAAGCCCCGCCCCTGATCTCGGTCGACGCGATCGACCGGCTCAGCATCGAGGGCTGCGACCTCGACGTGCTCGCCGACGACACGTTCAAGGTGGTCGGCGAAGCGGTCGAGGTGATCGGGGTCGCGCGCGAGGAGGCCGGGCTGGAGCCGCAGGCTCTGCTGTTCGAGGAACGCGAGGTGCGCCGGCGACTGGCCGAGAGGGCACGCCAGCTCACCGCCGTCCCGCAGGCGCAGCGGACTCAGATGTTCATCGATCTGAACCGGTTCGCCAACCAGCGGGAGGACATCACCGCCATCGAACGCGTGGCCATCGGGCGTCTGGCCGACGTCATCCGCGCCGACCGGCCTTCGGACCGGCGGATCGTGAAGGGGCTGGACGGGCTCCGCCTGTCGGCAACCCGCTCCCGCCCCCACCGGGCGCTGGTGATCGCCTCCGCGCTCCCCGACACGACCCTGCACGAGTGCCGGATCAGCGGGATCGTGCGGCTCTATGGCGGGCAGGACGAGGTCCCGCTGAACCAGGACGAGGCGAGGCGGCTCGTCGAGGCGTTCCGGCCAGACGTCCGCTCCGAGGACACGCGCCTCGTCGTCTCGAGCTGCGACCTCGCTCAGCTCGACGTCGACGGGCGGCTGGTCGCCCAGATGCGCGCGGTGCTGCAGGGCTCGCCCAACCGGCTGCTCGAGGACGTCTTCCGCTTCGTCGAGATCCGTGGATCGCGCTTCCGGGCGGCGCCGAACCGGACCGCGCTGACCATGGTCGCCGAAAGGATCACAGTGACGACCAGCAACCTCGATCCGACGCCTCAGGCGGAGAGCGGCTTCGTCGGCAGCGTCGTCGGCCTGATGAGTGCGTATACCGGCAACTTCGGCGGGCACAACGGCGCGCGGATCATGGACATCACGGTGTTCGTCATGGAAGAGGCGGCGAACGTCGCGCTCTCGATCCAGAGCTGAGGCGGCGTCGTGCCGGCCCCGGTGCACGCGCGGGCGAGGCCGAGGTGCAGCGGGCCGGTGGTGGCGCGCGCCCCCGCCCCGCGCGCCGGCTCCAGAACCGTGCAGATCCGGGAGACGTTGGCCCGGAGCCGCGTCCAGCCGAGCCTGATCGTCGGGCCGGCGAACGACCGCTTCGAGCGCGAGGCCGATCAGGCCGCTGCACAGGTACTGGCGACGGCCGCGCCCGTGCACGCAGCAGCCGCCTCCGGCCGCCCGACCGATGCCGTCCGCCAGCTCCGCCGCCAGGAAACCCTGGGGCTCGGCGGGCAGCCTTCGCTCGACGAGCTGGACGCCGTCCCGCCGCTCGAGGCCGACCAGGTCGAGCCCGAGGTCGGGCCCGAGGAGGAGGTGACCCTCGAGGGTCTCGACCACGGCGATGCCGCGGAGCTGGAAACGGGCGAGCCGGAGCCGCTGCCGGAGCGGGAGGAGGCGCTGCCCCAGGTGCCCGAGTTCCCCGCCGGCGCCTTCCCGCCGGCCCCGGCGGAAATACAGGAGCAGGCGGCGGGGGACGGCCCGGCGCTCGGCCCGGAAGGCGGCCCTGCCCCGCCCGAGGTGGCGGCGCGGGTCGCCACAGCCGGCCGCGGCCGGCCGCTTCCCGACGAGACCCGGGCCTACATGGAGCCCCGCTTCATCGCGGACTTCGGCTCGGTGCGCATCCACATGGATGCCGCGGATCAGGCCGTCGCGCGCCGCCTCGGCGCGCGCGCGTTCACCCACGGCCGGCAGATCTGGCTGGGCCCGGGCGAGAGCCCGTCGGACAAGCGGCTGATGGCGCACGAGCTTGCCCACGTGCTGCAGCAGACGCCGAGGCTTGCCGACCGGAAGGCGGCCACGCCACCTGAACCACCGGCGCCAGCCAAGGCCCAGCGCGGCTACATCCGCGACAGGATCGCCCGCGCCGCCCGCAACATCCCTGGCTACACGCTGTTCAGCGTGATCATCGGTCAGGATCCGATCTCGGGCGACCGGGTCGAGCGCAACGCGATCAACATCATCGGCGGGTTCATGGGCCTGCTCGGCCCGCTCGGCAATCAGGCGTTCGAATGGCTCAAGGAGTCCAAGATCCTTGAGGAGGCGTTCGCCTGGGTGAAAGGCAAGCTCACCGAGTACAACATCACGGTCGAGCGGATCTGGGACGTGGTGCGCGGCGCCTGGGACGCCTTCGAGCTCACCTCGCCGATCGCGTCCCTGAAGCGGCACTTCGGCCCGCTGGTCAGCGACATCAAGAACTTCGCGATCGATGCGCTGCTGAAGATGCTGGAGTTCGCGATCCGCGGCGCGCTGCGGCTGGCCGGGGGACTGGGCGATCAGATCTGGGGCGTGATCGCGCAGGGCATCGAGGTCATCGGCCTGATCGCGAAGGACCCGCTCGGGTTTGCGCGCAACCTCTTCCGGGCGGTGGTCGGCGGCTTCGAGAAGTTCGGCACGAACATCGTCGACCACCTGAAGCGCGGCCTGCTCAGCTGGCTGTTCGGTGCGATCAAGGGCCTCGACATCGAGCTGCCGGCGCGTCTCGACCTCAAGGGCCTGCTCTGGATCGGGCTCCAGGTGGTCGGGCTGACCTACCAGCGCGTCCGCGAGGTTCTGGTCAAGCGCCTGGAGCCGGCCGGCGAGCGGAAGATGCGCTACGTTGAACGAGCGGTGTCGTTCGTCGCGACGCTGGTCAGGGACGGGATCGTCGGCGTCTGGCAGAAGGCGCTGGAGTACTTCGAGAACTTCAAGGAAATCGTGGTCGAGGGGATCAAGGGCTGGGTCAAGAGCGCGATCATCACCGCCGGCATCAAGTGGCTCGCAGGCCTGAGCAATCCGATCGGCGGCATCATCCAGGCGGCGATCTCGATCTACAAGGTGGTCGAGACCTTCATCCGCAACATCTCGCGCTTCGCCGAGATCGTGAGCGGCATCTTCGGCTCGATCGGCAAGATCGCGCGCGGCTCGGTCACCGAAGCCGTGGACCTGGTCGAGGCGACCCTCGGCCGGCTGGTCCCGGTGGTGATCGGGTTCATCGCTGCGGTGCTGCAGCTGCCCGACGTGGCGAAGACGGTCCGCGGCATCGTCGACCGCCTGCGCGCCAAGGTCACGGGCGCCATCGAGCGGTTCGTCGCCTTCGTGGTCAAGAAGGCGAAGAAGCTGTTCGCGGCGATCCTCCGGCGGCTGAACCTCGGCCGCACCCCGCCCGGGGCGACGTTCACCATCGGCCGCACCCGGCACCGCTACTTCGCGAAGAAGGTCGGCCGGAAGCTGGAGCTGTTCGTCGCCACGGAAGAGAAGCCCGCGAAGCAGGCCGAGGCCGAGGTCGCCCAGGAGGCGCAGAAGGTGACCCCGGGCGGCACGACGGCGGGTGAAGCGCAGGCCCTGGTCCAGGCGATGGACACCACGGAGGCCACGACCGCCGAGACCGCCGCCCGGGTCAGGCCGGAGGATGCGACGCAGAGCACGCGCGGCCCGCTCAAGACCCTCGAGGAGAAGATCGCCGCTGGCGCCAGGCTGCTGTCCGAAGCCGGGGCGGCGCTCGGCGACAACCCGGATGTCGACACCGAGGACCCGAAGCTGCTGATCCGGGCGGTCGAGCCGCGGTTCGAGGCCGAGGGCACGAGCGGACCCTACGCGGCGATGAAGGGACTGAGCGCCGAGCCGGCGCCCGGCACCGGACTCACCTACTCCCAGTACTACGAGGCCGACCATCTGCCCGAGAAGTCGCTGCTCCAGGCGGTCAACGAGCGGCTGCCGCGGATCTCCGAGGCCGCGGGCCAGGCGGCCGGGCCTGGCGCGGCGCCTCCGGTCGCGCCCGAGGAGACGCTTCGCGGCACCGATCCCGCCGCGACGGGCGCCGCCGCCGCCCAGCCGGCGCGCGAGCAGGCGCCGCCGCCGGGCTTCGGGCGCCTCGCCGAGCTCGCGGACGCTCCCGGCGGCGAGGGCAAGTCGCTGCACGCGACGCTGCTCTATCGGCCGGTCCACCGGACCAAGCCCAGCACCTTCACCAAGGACACGCTGCCCGCGATCGACGCGGCGCTCGCCAAGAGCGACGCCGCGGCGCGCGAGACCGCGGTCAAGGAGGCGATGCAGAAGCAGATCGGCGACGAGACCGCCGCGCTCAAGAAGATCTACGTCGAGCTGGACAAGAACTCGGCGGGGGCGGTGCGCCGGCGGGTCTTCGAGGGCCTGGACAAGCTGGTCGAGCAGACCAACGTCGACTTCAAGCTGAACGCCAAGGCGGCGCCGCACACCGAGGCGGAGATCGGGGCCGGCGGCACGGCCGGCGCGCGCAACGCCCTCGCGTTCGGCGGCCCGCAGGACTTCGACGATCAGGAGGGCAAGGCCGACGCCTACGGTCGGTTCGGCCTGACCGGCCCCTACTTCGAGCGCGACCACATCATCGACCAGGCGTTTCCGGCCAACATCCAGGGCGCGACGTTCGGCGACCCCGACGTCGCGCAGAAGGGCAACCTGGACCCCGAGCCGTTCCGCCGCGGGCTGACCGGCCATGCGAAGGGCGCGGTCACGCGGCGCGCCAACCGGCTCGCCGCCACGCCGCTGTTCGCGCCCGGCTCGCGGATGACGACCTACACCGAAGGCAGCGGGTGGGCGATCCTCCTCTACCGGCCGGTGCACCGCCGGGTGACGCTCGCGACACGAAGCCCGGACGCGCGGTCAATCCTGCTCGATGCGCTCCCCGGCGCTGCGTTCGAGAAGGCGCGCGCCTATCTCCGCGGCGACGAAGGGGCGCGCCCGGAGGACGCGCGCGGCGAGATCCACGCCGAGGTGAGGAAGGCGTTCACCGCCCAGTTCGCAACGCACGAGCGGGCGGTTCTCAGCGACTACGAGGGCGAGCGCGCGCGGGTCCGAGCCGCCAACCCCGGCCGCGAGCAGGCGGCGGAGATGGCGCTGT
>DASUSF010000444.1:0-8986 GCA_036375275.1 Geminicoccaceae bacterium
CGGCAACGCCGCCCTCTGCGCCGCGATCACCGCCCGGCCCGGCGGCGCGTCCGTGCTCGTGCTGGAGGGCGCGCCGAGGTTCTATCGCGGCGGCAACGCCCGCCACACCCGGAACATGCGGGTCGGCCACGACGCGCCGAGCGAGGTCCTGACCGGCCCCTACCCCGAGGAGGAGTCCTTCGACGACCTGATCCGGGTGACCGGCGGCGAGACCGACGAGGAGCTGGCGCGCTTCGGGCGGACCCGGTCTGGCACGACGGTTTCGTGGTGGGACCACCCGGTCGTGCTCGGCCCGCTCGGCGGGATCGGGCTCGTGGTCGGCCCGGTCCGGCTGCTCCGGGCGAGGCGAAAGCGCGCGCCGGCGCGCCGGGCGCCGGCGCAGCAGGGGATGGACGTGGCCCTCATCTGGATGCCGTTGCTCACTGGCCTCACCGGCCTCCTCCTCCTGGTGCTGCGCGCCACGCCCGCCATCGGGCTCCTGCTCGCCCTCCACCTCAACTTCGTCTTCGCCCTGTTCTTCACCATGCCCTACGGCAAGTCGTGCACGGCCTCTACCGGGTCGCGGCGCTGGTCCGCTACTCGGGCGAGCGCTCGAGGCTGGTGATCACCGGTGGCGGATGAGGTGCTGCGAATCGGGGCGGGCGCCGGCTTCGCCGACGACCGGATCGGGCCGGCGGCCGCGCTCGCCGCCGCGGGCGCGGTCGACTGGCTGGCGTTCGAGTGCCTGGCCGAGCGGACCGTGGCGCGGGAGAACCTCGCCCGGCAGAAGGACCCGGAGCTGGGCTACACGCCGCGCCTGCTCGACCGCATGGCGGCCGTGCTGCCGGACTGCCTCAGGCACGGCATCCGGATCGTCACCAACATGGGCGCTGCCAACCCGGCCGCCGCGGCACGCGCGGTCCGGAAGCTCGCACGCGAGATCGGCGAGGCCGACGTGCCCGTGGCCGTCCTCCAGGGCGACGACGTCGCCGACCTGGTCAGGAGCCGCCCCGACCTCGAGCTCCTGGAGAGCGGCGCGCCGCTCGAGTCGATCCTGCCGCGGATGGCGTCGGCCAACGCCTACCTCGGCGCCGACGCGATCTGCCAGGCGCTCGCCACGGGCGCTGCGATCACGATCACGAGGCGGGTCGCCGACCCGTCCCTGTTCCTCGCCCCTGCCATCCACCACTTCGGCTGGGCCCACGACGACTGGCCGCGGCTCGCCGCCGGCACGGCGATGGGCCATCTTCTGGAGTGCTCGGCGCAGCTCACCGGCGGCTGCTTCGCCGATCCCGGGATCAAGGACGTGCCGGGGCTCGCGAACCTCGGCCATCCGATCGCCGAGATCGGAGCCGGGGGCGGCCTCGTCGTCACCAAGCTCCCCGGCACCGGTGGCCGGGTCGACGTCGCGACCTGCACCGAGCAGCTCCTCTACGAGGTGCACGACCCGGCGCGCTACGTGACGCCGGACTGCGTGCTCGACGTCACCGAGGTCGAGCTGGGCCCGGACGGTCCGGACCGGGTCCGCCTGAGCGGCGCCCGCGCCGCGCCGCGGACACCCTTCTACAAGGTCACGGTCGGCTACTTCGACGGCTGGATCGGCGAGGGCCAGGTGAGCTATGCCGGGATCAACGCGGTCGCCCGGGCGAGGCTCGCGGCCGAGGTCGTCCAGGAGCGCCTCCGCCTCCAGGGCTTCACCTACCCCGAGATGCGGGTCGACCTGATCGGCATGTCGAGCCTGCACGGCATGGCGCCGGATCGACCCGAGCCCTACGAGGTCAGGCTCCGGATCGCGGCCCGCACCGATGACCGGAAGGCGGCCGAAGCGGTCGGCTTCGAGGTCCGCGCCATGCACGTGAACGGCCCGGCGGGCGGGGGAGGGGGCTCGGACCCCGCGGTCCGGGAGGTCCTGGCAGTCCAGTCTCTGCTGCTGCCGCGGAAGCTGGTCCGGCCCGAGGTCTTCGTCGAGGGGTCCGCCTGATGCCGCGGGTGTACGACCTCGGCCACGGCCGGGCCGGCGACAAGGGCGACACCTCGAACGTCTCGGTGATCGCCTACGACGAGGCGGCGTGGCAGATCCTCCGGCGCGAGCTGACGGCGGAGCGGGTCATGGCCGCCTATGCCCACATCGCCCGGGGGCCGGTCACCCGCTACGAGCTGCCGAAGCTCCGGGCGCTCAACTTCGTGATCGAGCGCGCGCTCGGCGGCGGCGTCACCCGCTCGCTCCGCCAGGACATGCACGGCAAGAGCCTGAGCACGCTGATCCTGACCATCGAGCTCCCCGGCGCCGGCTGAGACGGGACACGGTCGACATGGAGCATCTGGACCAAGCCGAGATCGTGATCGTGGGCGGCGGCGCCATCGGCTGCGCCGTCGCGTACCGTCTCGCGGAAGCGGGCAAGACGGATGTCCTCCTGATCGAGAAGGAGCCGGCGCTCTGCTCGGTGACCTCGGCCCAGGCGGCCGGGCTGGTCGGACAGGTCCGGAGCTCGGTCGACCGGGTCCGCCTCGCCATGGACTCGGTCAGGACCTTCCGTCATCTGCAGGAGCGGGAGGGTGCGCGGCCGAACTGGCGCGAGGTGGGCAGCCTCCGGATCGCGCTGACCGACGAGCGGGTCGCCGAGTTCGAGCGGCTCCGGGCGACCGCTGGCGAGGCCGGGCTCGAGGTCCTCCTGCTCGACCGCGCGGCCGCCGAAGCGCGCTGGCCGGGGATGCGCCTCGAGGCCGCCAAGTCGATCCTCTGGTGCCCGAGCGATGGCTACCTCCAGCCCTACGACCTCGCGATGAGCTACGCCGAGGAGGCGCGCAGCCGCGGCGTCCGGTTCATGACCGGGACCCGGCTCACCGGCATCGACCTCGAGCGCGGCGCCGTCCGCGCCGCGCTCACCGACCGCGGGCGGATCCGCTGCGCCAGGATCGTGGATGCAGCGGGCGCGCACGGGTCCCACGTCGCCCGCCTGGTCGGGCTCGAGCTGCCGATCGTTCCGGTCCGGCACGCGTACCTGATCACCGTGCCGCAGTCCGGCATCCGGCCGGACCTGCCATGTCTTCGGGTCCCCGACGCGACCCTCTACGGACGACCGGATGTGGGCGCTCTCCTGCTCGGCGGCTGGGAGCCGGAAGCGGTCGCGGCCGATCCTTCGGCCTTCGACCTCGCGACCGAACCGCCTCCGATCGAGCCGGACTGGCCGGTGTTCGCGAACTTCGCCGAGCTGATGGCGCCGCTCTATCCGCGGATCGCCGAAGCCGGCATCCGAAACGTGTTTCGGGGCTGGCCGACCTTCACCCCGGATGGCCGCTTCGTGATCGGCGAGAGTGGGCGGGTCAGGGGCTTCGTCGCCGCGGTCGGCTGCAACGCGCACGGCGTCTCGGGATCGGCCGGCATCGGCCGGCATCTCGTCGAGGCGCTGCTCGATCCGAAGCCGTCCGCCTACGTCCGCTCGCTCAGCCCCGACCGCTTCACCGAGACCGCCTGGAGCTGGGCGGACGCCCGCCGGCAGGCCCGGGCGGTCTACGAGACCTACTACCACGTCGGCCATTGAGGAGCTGATCCGCCATGACCGGGAGCGCGCTCACCGCGGCCGAGCGGGACGAGATCGAGGCGACGCTGGCGCGGATCCCGAGCTTCGTCGGGACGGCCACGGACCGCCCGGAGATCGAGCGGATCGGCGGCCTCACCAACCGGAACTACAAGGTCGGCGTGGGCCCCGAGAGCTACGTCCTCCGCCTCGCCGGCGCCGGGACCAGCGATTACATCGACCGACAGGCCGAAGAGCACAATGCCAGGATCGCGGCGCGGGCCGGGGTCGGGGCGCCGATCCTGTTCTTCGAGCCCCGGAGCGGGACCATGCTCGCCCGCTACATCGAGGGCGCGCTGACCATGGACGCGACCACCTTCCAGGACCTCGGCCGGGTGGAGCGGGCGGCCCGGACCTTCCGCCGGATGCACGAGCACGACGAGGCCTTTCACGGCCGCTTCGACGTTTTCGCCCGGATCGACGACTACCTCGGATTGCTGCGCAAGAACGACGCCCGGATCCCGGACGGATACGACGAGCTGCAGGGCGAGGCCGAAGCCGTGCGTCGCGTGCTTCGGGACCGGCCCCCGGCGCTCGCGCCCTGCCACAACGACCCGCTCGCCGAGAACTTCATCGACACGCACGAGCGCATGTACCTGGTCGATTGGGAGTACGCGGGCATGAACGACCCGATGTGGGACCTCGGCGACCTCTCGGTCGAGGCCGGGTTCGGGCCGGACCAGGAGGAGGCGTTTCTCGGCGCCTATTTCGGGGGCCCGCCGTCGCCGGAGGCGCGTGGCCGAGTGGTCCTCTCCAAGGCGCTGTGCGACCTGGTCTGGACCCTCTGGGGGCTGCTCCAGGTGATGAACCGGAACCCGGTCGAGGACTTCTGGGCCTATTCGGTCGGCCGCTACGAGCGCTGCCGCGCGCTGATCCGGAGCGAGACCTTCGGGAAGGCCCTGGCTGCCGTCGGGCGCGCCTGACGAGCCGGCCGGACGGCTGCGCTGGGATGCGGCCTTGAAGGCGGGCCCGCCGCGCGGGACAATGCCCGGAACACCAGGGAACAATGGACGGGAGGCTGGCATGGACAGGGGATCGACGAGGATCGTGGGCGGTGTGGTCGGTGCGGCTGCCGCTCTGGCGGTGGCCGGGGCCGCGCTCGCCGAGGCGCCGGAGACCGACGAGCCGATCAAGCTCACGCTGCACGACTGGACCGGCCAGCTGATCACGACCGAGATCATGGGCCGGGTGCTCGAGAGCATGGGCTACAACGTCGAGTACGTGCAGGCCGACTATCTGGCCCAGTTCGCCGGGCTCGAGTCCGGCGACCTCCACGTCGCGATGGAGATCTGGGAGACCACCGGCAAGGATGCGCTCGAGGCCTCGCTCGCGACCGGCAGGACGGTCGATCTCGGCGAGACCGGCATGCAGGCGATCGAGGAGTGGTGGTACCCGCTCTACATGAAGGAGCAGTGCCCGGGTCTGCCGGACTGGCAGGCGCTGAACGAGTGCGCGGAAGCGTTCTCGGTGCCCGAGACCGCACCGTCCGGGCGCTACCTCGGCGGCCCGGTCACCTGGGGCGGCTACGACGACGAGCGCGCCGAGGCGCTGGAGCTCGACTACGAGGTGGTCCACGCGGGCACCGACGCGGCGCTGTTCGCCGAGCTCGAGAGCGCGTACCAGCGCCGGGCCCCCTTCCTCGGCTGGGTCTACACGCCGCACTGGGCGCCGATCAAGTTCGAGGGCGAATGGGTCGAGTTCCCGCCCTACAGCGAGGAATGCTACGAGGACCCGAGCGTCGGGCCGAACCCGGACATGGCCTACGACTGCGGCAAGCCGCGTGGCTGGATCAAGGCGGTGGGCTGGACCGGCGGGGAGGAGATCTGGCCGTGCGCCTACCAGGCGGTCCGTGCCTTCACCATCGACAACGAGACGATGGGCAACCTGATCGCGGCGGTCGACCTCGAGGGGGGTGAGGTTGCGGAGGTGGTTCAGGGCTGGCTCGACGAGAACCAGGACACCTGGCAGAGCTGGACCACCTGCGAAGGCTGAACGCGTCGCTGCGGCGCACGGCCTTTGACGCCGCGGCAGGAAGTGCGGCAGCGGCCGCCCCGCAGGAGCCGTGGTGTGGTAGCGTCCGTCCGACGATGGCGGGGCTCGACCCGCTGTCAGGACGGAGGTAGCACCATGGCGTTCTACCTGTTCACCGCGAACTACAGCCGTGACGCGATGCAGGCGATGGTCAAGAGTCCCTCGGACCGGGAGGCCGCAGCGCGTAAGATCATCGAGGCTGCCGGTGGCAAGCTCCACCACATGTTCATGGCGTTCGGCCCGACCGACGTCATCGCGATCTGCGAGTTCCCCGACGACATCGGCATGGCCGCGGTCTCGCTGGCGGTCGGCTCGGCGGGCGGCGTCACCAACGCGGCGACGACCAAGCTCTTGACGCCGACCGAGTTCGGCGAGGCGATGAGGAAGGCGAGCGCGATCGCCTCCTCCTATACGCCACCCCAAGGCTGAACCCCGGCCCGCCGGCCCCCGCACGACCGATCAGGTGCTGGGGCCTCTGCCTGCCGCAGCACCTGATCCTCTTGCCGCCGGGCGCGTGGTGACCTCGGCGACTTGGCGGAGAGCCGGGATCGTGTAGCCTTGGAAGCGGCGCAGGGCCGGGCGCGGGCCGGGATGAAGTCGAAGCTGTGAGCACCGAGGTCAAGCTCGCCTGCGAGCGGGTCTGGAAGCTGTTCGGGCCGGACGCGGACGAGTTCCTCGTTGCCCATCCCGAGCCGACCCCGGCGGCGCTCCACGACGCCGGCCTGATCGGTGCGGTCCAGGGCGTGTCGCTCGACATCAAGGCCGGCGAGATCTTCGTGATCATGGGCCTGTCGGGCTCGGGCAAGTCGACCCTGGTCCGCTGCATGTCGCGCCTGATCGAGCCCACCGCCGGGCGGATCCTGTTCGACGGCGAGGACCTGCTGACGGTGTCCGAGCGGCGGCTGATCGAGATCCGGCGGCACAAGATGGGCATGGTCTTCCAGCACTTCGCCCTGTTGCCGCACCTCACGGTGCTCGGCAACGTCGCCTTTCCTCTCGAGGTTCAGGGGGCGGAGCGGGGCGCGCGGGAACGCCGGGCGCTCGAGATGATCGAGCTGGTCGGCCTCGGCGGCCGCGAGCGCTACTACCCGCGTGAACTGTCCGGCGGCCAGCAGCAGCGGGTCGGGATCGCCCGCTCGCTCGCGGTGGAGCCGGAGCTCTGGTTCCTGGACGAGCCGTTCTCGGCTCTCGACCCCCTGATCCGCCGCGAGATGCAGGACGAGTTCCTCCGGCTCCAGAGCGTCCTCCACAAGACCATCGCCTTCATCACTCACGACTTCAACGAGGCCATCCGGCTCGCGGACCGGATCGCGATCATGCAGGACGGGGCGATCGTGCAGATCGGCACGCCGGAGGAGCTGGTGCTGCGTCCGGCCACCGGCTACGTGGCGGAGTTCACGGGCGACATCCCGCGCGCCAAGGTGCTGAGCGCGGCGTCGATCATGCGCCCGCCCGAGGTGAGCGCTGACTACGCCGGCGAGATCAGGGCCTCCGAGCGGGTCCAGGCGATCGCCCGGGTGGTGGTCGAGGCCGATCGCCCGTTCGCGGTGGTCGACCGCGACGGCAAGGTCATCGGCCGGGTCGATCCCGAGGCCGTGATCCAGGTCCTGCTCGGCGAAGCGACGGCAGCTCATGGCTAGACCGCTCGTCGCCCGGGTTCAGCCGGGATGGCCGGAGGACCTCGCCGCCACCCTCCTGCCGTGGCTTTTCCTCGTGGTCCTGGCGACCCTCCTTTTCGCCTTCGCCGAGCGGTTCGACTGGGCCTTCGACTATCCCCGCGGCTGGATCCTCCCGCTAACGAGCTGGATCAATGCCCTGATGGGGTGGCTGCGCGACGACGCCACCTTCGGGCTGTTCACCTTCCAGGAGCTGACCCGTGCGATCTCGTGGGCCGTCGAGCAGCCGTTCGCGCTCGCCAGGAGCCTGCTCGCCGAGGGCTTCGTCTCGGGGTTCGGTCAGAGCGCGGTCGAGGTCGCGCCGCCACTGCCCTGGCTCGGGCTGATCCTGGCGATGGCGGTCGCCGGGCTCGCGGCCGGCGGACGCGGCCTCGCCCTCCTGATCGGAGGCTGCTTTCTCTACCTGGCCGTCTTCGGTCAGTGGGACAGCGCCATGATGACGCTTGCCTCGATCGTCATCGCGGTGCCGCTCGGGATCGGGCTCGGCGGCGCGCTCGGTATCTGGGCCTTCACCTCGCCCCGGGTCGAGCGGGCGATCACGCCGTTCCTGGACCTGATGCAGACCGTCCCGGTGTTCGCCTACCTGGTCCCGATCCTCTGGTTCTTCGGCTTCAACCCGGTCGCCGCCATGATCGCGACCGTGATCTACGCCATGCCGCCGATGGTCCGGAACACCACGCTCGCCCTTCGGCGGGTGCCGGTGGAGATCGTCGAGTTCGGCCGCATGGCCGGCTGCACCCGGCGGCAGATGCTCCGGAACGTGCTGATGCCCGCGGCGCGGCCGGGACTGATGGTCGGCGTCAACCAGGTGATCATGCTCTCGCTCAACATGGTGATCATCGCGTCCATGATCGGCGCCGGCGGCCTCGGCCGCGACGTGCTCGCCGCCCTCCGCCGGCTCGACTTCGGCGCCGGCCTCGAGGCCGCGGTCGCGATCACGCTTCTGGCGATCGCCCTCGACCGGCTTTCGCAGGCGTCCGCCTCCCGGCCGCCGCCAGCTCACCACGAAGGCGCGCGCTCGTGGCCGGCCCGGCATCCCTACCTGGTCGCCGCGCTCGGCGGGCTTGTCGCGCTCTGGCTCCTGAGCTTCGTCGTCCCCTGGCTCCGCGACTATCCGGAAGCTCTCGAGCTCGGCACCGGCGGCCTTGTCAACGCCGGCATGGCATGGATGAACATCCACCTCTTCGACCTGATCGAGGCGGTCAAGGCGTGGCTGCTGATCAACCTGATGGTCCCGCTCAAGCGCTTCCTCCTGGCCCTTCCCTGGCCCGTGGTCGTGGCCGCGCTCGGGGTCGCGGGGTGGCGTCTCGGCGGCTGGCGCCTCGGCGGCTGGCGCCTCGGGTCGCAGACCGCGGGGCTGGCGCTGTTCATCGTCGTCGTCGGGCAGTGGGTCAACGCGATGGAGACGGTCTATCTGTGCGGGATCTCGGTGGTCATCGCGTGCCTGCTCGGGATCCCGATCGGGGTCCTCGCCGCGCGCAGCGAGCGCGCCCACAGGCTCGCGCAGGGGCTGGTCGACACCCTCCAGACGCTGCCCGCCTTCGCCTATCTGATCCCGGCCGTCATGCTGTTCAGGGTCGGAGATTTCGCCGCCATGCTCGCGGTCGTCGCGTATGCGATCGTCTCGCCGATCCGCTACACCGACCACGGCATCCGGCAGATCGACCCGGCGCTGATCGAGGCGGCGAAGGCCGCCGGCTGCACCCGGCGTCAGTTGCTCAT